>VBKJ01000207.1 GCA_005879795.1 Deltaproteobacteria bacterium | reverse complement strand
GAGGAGTTCGCCGCGCGCGTGCCGAGCGCGCTCCCGCCCGCGGTCGCGGCGCGCCAGCGCGCGATCGACCTGGGCCGCGCGCTCCGCCACGTGCACACGCCCGCGCCCGAGGCCGACGTCCAGGCGCTCGGCGAGGCGCGCTCGCTCGCCCACCGCTCGCTCATCTTCGACGAGCTCTTCTTCCTGCAGCTCGGGCTGGCGCTTCGGCGGAGCGCCGCCGGCGAGGCACCGGGCACGGCGTTCCCCGCCTCGGGGCACCTGGTGCCCGCGCTGCTGAGGCGGCTGCCCTTCCGGCCGACGGGCGCGCAGGAGCGGGCCGTCGCCGAGATCGCGGCCGATCTCGCGGCGCCGCACCCGATGCGCCGCCTCCTCCAGGGCGACGTGGGGAGCGGCAAGACGCTGGTCGCGCTCATGGCGGCGTTGACCGTCATCGAGGCGGGCCACCAGGCCGCGCTCATGGCGCCGACCGAGTTGCTCGCCGAGCAGCACCTCGAGACGGTCCGGCCGCTCGCCGGGCCGCTCGGCGTCGAGCCCGTGCTGCTCACCGGCGCGGTCAAGGGAAAGGCCCGCCGCGCGGCGCTCGCCGGGCTTGCCGGCGGGACGATCCCACTCGCCGTCGGCACGCACGCGCTCATCCAGGAGGGTGTCGCCTTCGCGCGCCTCGGCCTCGCCATCGTCGACGAGCAGCATCGCTTCGGCGTGCTGCAGCGCGCGGCGCTCCAGCGCCACGGCGCCGAGTCGGTCGACGTGCTCGTCATGAGCGCGACGCCGATCCCGCGCACGCTCGCGCTGACCCTCTACGGCGACCTCGCGGTGTCGACCCTCGACGAGCTGCCCCCCGGGCGCACGCCGATCACGACCGAGCTCTGCCGCGAGTCGCGCCGCGAGCGCGTCTACGGGCGCATCCGCGGCGAGATCGCCGCCGGCCACCAGGCCTACATCGTCTACCCGCTGGTCGAGGAGTCGGAGAAGTCGGCGCTGCGCGCCGCGACCACCATGGTGCACGAGCTCGCCGCCGGGCCGCTCGCGGGGCTGCGCCTGGCCCTCGTCCACGGCCGGTTGAAGGCCGAGGAGAAGGACACCGTCATGCGCCGCTTCAGGGCGGGCGAGCACGACGTGCTCGTCTCGACCACGGTCATCGAGGTCGGCATCGACGTCCCCAACGCGACCGCGATCGTGATCGAGCACGCCGAGCGCTTCGGCCTGGCCCAGCTCCACCAGCTCCGCGGCCGCGTCGGCCGGGGCCGCGCGCGCGGCCACTGCTTCCTCGTCGTGCCGGACTGGACGGGCGAGGAGGCCTACCAGCGGCTGCGCACCCTCGAGCAGTCGACCGACGGCTTCCGCATCGCCGAGGCCGACCTCGCGCTGCGCGGGCCGGGCGACTTCCTCGGCACGCGGCAGGCGGGGCTGCCCGACTTCCGGGTCGCGAACCTGCTGCGCGACACGGCGCTCCTGACGGCCGCGCGCGACGAGGCGCTCGCGTGGCTGGCGGAGGATCCGGAGCTGTCGCGGCCGGAGTCGGCGGCGCTGCGCGCGGTGCTGGTGCACCGCTGGAAAGGGCGGCTCGGGCTCGCGCGGGTAGGGTAGGGGAGGGGAGCCTCACGGTCCCCTCGGCGCGGCGGCCGCGCGCATCTCGAAGCGGACGGCCGGCGGCCCCTCGGCCACCTCGGCCGCGGGGTCGCGGCGGTCGACGCGCTCCGGCCCGATCCCGTACCGCTCCCGCAGGAGCGCCTGGAGGCGCGCCATGCGCTCGCCCGCGAGTGCCCGCAGGCGCTCGGGCGTCGGCGGGGGGCGCTCGGCGAGCCACCGCTCCAGGGTCTCGGCGTCGTCCGCCGCGAGATCGCCCTTCTCGTCGCGCGCGCGGGCCTCGAGCGCCGTGCGGATGCGCTCGCGGGCGCCGCGCTGCGGGAGCGTGCGCACGACGCCCAGGACGCCCTGTGGCGTGCCCAGCTCCTCGCGCAGCGCCTGCTCGCGGAGCCAGCGGACGTCCTCCGCGCTCGGCGGGGCGTCGAGCGTGAGGCCGATCCCGGGCCGGCTCGCGACGACGCCGGCCAGCGCCTCCGCCTGCTTCTCGCCCTCGGCGGTGAGCTCGGCACGTCCCGCGCGGAAGGTGATCGGCACGGGGGCGAGCGCATCGCCCCCGCTCGTCGCGAACGCCGCCCCGACCAGCTTGAGCGGCGAGACGAGCGCGCCGATGAGCGCCCCGCGGAGCGCCTGGCGGATGACGCTCGTGATCCCGACCTTCATCCCCTCCGCGTCGGCCGCGACCGGGACGTCGAGCGCGATTTTGCCCTCGAGGTCCTTGAGCAGCGCCAGCGCCACCGACAGCGGGATGCCGAACTGCCCCGCGAAGAGCGTGTCGCCCTCCTTGCCGCCCAGGTCGAACTGGAGGAGCTTGAGCGCCGTGGTCGAGTCGTAGCCGCCGCCCTGGAAGCGCGCCCGGGTCGCCACCGTGAGCGCCCCGCTCGCGATGCTGTAGGGCGAGTACGCCGTGGCGTACGGGTTGAACGGCCTGAGCGCGATGTCCCTGCCGTCCAGCTGGATCTCGCCGCCGGCGGGCGAGAAGCCGCCCGTCAGGAGGAGCTTGCCGCGCGACGCCGCGGTGGCCTCGACGCGCACGCGCTCCATGGCGAGAGCAGGCCAGCGGAGCTTCTGCACGTCGGCGTCGAGCGACGTGAGGTCGCCCCAGAAGAAGGGCGTCACGGTGCGGTCGGTGACCAGGATGCGCCCCTCCGTCAGGCGGAGCGACTCGACCGCGACGTCGACGGCGGGCGCCGGCGGCTGCCCGCCCGCGGCCGGCCCCGGCGCGGGAGCCGCAGGCGTCTCGTCGCCGGCTCGCGCTGAGGAGAGCGGCGGCAGGACGAGCCCCTCGGCGGTGCGCGTGAGCTGCGCGTACGGCTTCGCGAGGCTCACGGCCCCGAGGCGGACGGAGATCGGGGCGCCCGGCGTCTTCGCCCCGTCGGCCCCGAGCACCCCGGGGACGAGCAGCTCGTCGATCCCCACCTCGAGCACGGACCAGCCGGCGGCGAAGTCGTTCGGGTCCGCAGCCGCGACCCACGGATCGGCGAGCGTGACCTTCCCCTGCACGCGCACGTCGCCCGGGGTGGGAGCCGAGGAGCCGGCGGCGAGCGCGAGCTCTGCACCAAGGACGCCCTTCTGGACGATGCCCGGTGGCAGCGCCCCCGCGAGCCCGGCCAGCTCCGGGAGCGAGAGCCGGTCGAGCGTCAGCGTTCCGGTGAAGCCGGGTCGGGCGATACGCAAGCCCCCCTCCACCCGGAGCGAGCCGTCGAGCAGGCCGAGCGCGAGCCTCACGGGAGCGGGCTCGTCCCCGTCGCTGGTGAGCTCGCTCGCCTCGACGTCGACGCCGACCTCTGTCGCCGGCTCTGCGCCAAGGAGGTAGAGGCGCGTGTCCGCCACGCGGAGCGAGCCGACGGACCACCGCCACGGCTTCGCCGCCGGGGCGGGCGCCGCGGGTGCGGGTGCGGACGGTTCGGGGGCCGGGTGCGGCGGGGTCTCGGCCTCGCCCCCGATCATCGGCAGCAGCGGCCCGCCGCGCGGGCGGACGACGAGCGACGCGCCCCGCAGCTCGACGCTCGCCACCGCGGCGCGCTCGGCGACCAAGTCGATCGGATCGACCGCCACCGCGCAGTGCTTCCAGGCGAGCGCCGGCATCTCGACCTCGGGCACGCGTATCTCCACGTCGTCGAGCGTGACCGTGCCACGCAGGAGGTGGCGGCCGCCGGTCGCGAACCGATGCACGACCGACGCGCCGAGCTCGCCCGCGAGCTGGCGCCAGCCGACCTTCGGCACGTAGACCCGCGTGCGGCGGAGCGGCAGGCGGCGCGCGCGGAGCCTGCTCGCGACCGCGAGGCCGTCCTCGCGGAGGCGCAGACGCGTGTTCACCCGGAGCCGGCCCCTGTCGACGCGCACGTCGAGGTGGGCGTGTGCGGGCCCGCCGTAGAGCCCCGGGCGCAGCGCCACGTCCCGCACCGCGAGGGTCGGGAGCGCGATCTCGACGGGCTCGGCCCCCTCCACGGCGAAGTCGCGGAAGCGCGCGTGCCCCGCGCGCAGCACGAGGGAGTCGATGCCGAAGCCCCAGCCGGCCCCGGGCTTGGTGGTCGGCTGCGCGCGCGCGGGCTGCGTCTCGGCCGTCTCTCCCTCCGTGGGCCCGGCCGCGGCCTTCCCCTTGGGCGCGAGCGCCGCCAGGTTGAGGTCGCCGCTCGCGAGCCGGTCGAGCGCGATCCGCGGCTCGTCGAGCTCCACGCTCTCGAGCCGCACCGTCTTGCGGAGGAGGGAGAGCCAGGCGACGTTCACGGCGAAGCGCTTCCAGGCGACGAGGGGCGGCTCGGCGTCCACGGCGGGCGGCGGGGCCGCCCCGGGCGGCAATGGGGCGCGCACCGCAACGTCCTCGAGCACGACCACGCCGCGCAGGAGCCCCAGGTCGACGTCGCCGATCGCGACCCGGGCGTTCAGGAGCTTCGCGGCCCGGGAGGCGAGGACGGCCCGGAGGACCGCGGGAAGTGCGGCCCGCAGCACGAGCAGGATCCCGAGTGCCACGAGCCAGCGCCGTCGCCGTCGCGTCATCCCGCCCCCCGGCTACGCGCCGGCCCGGCCGGCGTCAACGAGCCCCGTGGCCATCGTCGGGACCGCGGAGCCGGCGCGCCCGTGCAGCCCGTACCGCGGTGGGGAGGGTCGTCGCCTCTCCGGCGGGGGCCGCACCGTGATCCGTGTCGTGGTGGTCTCTCTGTGCTAGGAGTCCGTCCGGGTAATCATGGTGAGCGAGGCGAACGAGCCGGGGAGCGAGAGCGGCAAGCGCAGCGACGACCGACGAGGCGTGCCTGAAGGCACGCCGCAGGAGGGAGGAGCGAGCACGCCGCTCGCAGCCCCCGGGTCGTTCGCCGCAGCCGCCATGATTACCCGGACGGCCTCCTAGGAACGCGACGGGCATGACGCAGTGTCGGGGGCGCCCCCGCGTCCGGAGCGTGGTGGCCGGCGGTCTCGCGCTGCTCGCGGGTGCCACGGCATGGTGGTGGCATCGTGCAGCGACCTTCGCGCTGCCCGGCCGGCTACCCGTCGACCGGGTGGCGGCCGACCTTGCCGCCGCACTCCCCGAGTCGAGCAGCGTGCGGCAGGCTCCGCTCGCGCCCCGGCGCGGCCTCCTCGCCAGCGCGGGGCCACGCGATGCGCTCATCGTGGCGCCGGGCTCGCGCCTGCCGCTGCGCCTGCGGGTTCCGCCGGCGGCGATCCTCGCGTTCAGCGTCGGGGTGGAGGGCGATGGGGGGAAGGATCGGCACGCCGCCGGCCTTCGCTTCCAGGTCCTGGTCGACGGCGCGGAGCGCTTCGCGCGCGTCGTCAATCCGGCGGCCCGCCGCGCCGACCGGGTCTGGTTCGACGAGCAGGTCGATCTGTCCGGCGAGGCCGGACGCGAGGTCGAGATCGTGTTCGCGACCGACGTCGCGGGCGCGGGGACGCCGGCCGGCATGCCGGGGTGGAGCGGCGTCCGGGTCCTCGAGCGCCACTGGCGCGAGCGGCAGCGGGCGGATCCATCGAGGCCGAGCGTCCTCGTCGTGCTCATCGACACGCTCCGCGCCGATCGGCTCGGCTGCTACGGGCGCACGCCGAGCCCGAGCCCGACGCTCGACGCGCTCGCCGCCCGTGGCTCGCTGTTCGAGCAGAATGTCGCCCACGCGCCCTGGACCATGCCGTCGACGGCTTCGATCCTGACCGGCCTCTACCCGCCCGCTCACGGCGTGCTCGGGGACCGCGGGCAGACGTTGCGCGACGACCTCCTCACGCTGCCGGAGGCGGCCGGGGAGCACGGCATCACGACCGTCGCCGTCTCCGCCAACCCGCTCGTCTCGCGTGGCACGAACTTCTCGCAGGGGTTCGAGACGTTCGTCGAGCTCGAGATCGAGACGGCGCGGGAGGATGGCGAGGTCGTGAAGACGCCGGCATCCGCCGCCGCCGTCAACGACGTCTTCCTCCGCTGGCTCCGCTCGAACCGCGCCCGCCGCTTCCTCGCCTACCTGCACTACATGGAGCCGCACCATCCCTACACGCCGCCCCCGCACCTCCGCCCGCCGGCGCCGCCGGGCGTTCGCCGGCGCGTCGCCGCGGGGCGGCTCGATCCGTGGCAGGCCGCCATGCGCGCGCCGATTCCCTTCCAGCTCCCTGCGCTCGAGCTCGAGTACGTCCGCCGCCTGTACGAGGGCGAGATCCGCGCGTGGGACGAGCAGCTGGCCGAGCTCCTGCGCGCCCTCGACGCGTTCGACCTGCTGCGCTCGACGGTGGTCGTCGTGACGGCCGATCACGGCGAGGCGTTCCAGGAGCACGGGCGCCTGCAGCATGGCTTTCACCTCTACGACGAGCTGCTGCGCGTGCCGCTCGTCATCGCGGGCCCCGGCATCGGCATCGGACGCGTCAGCGCCCAGACGATGGGAGTCGACGTGTTCCCGACGGTCGCGGCGCTGCTCGGACTTCCCGTCCCCGCGGGCCTTCCGGGGCGCAACGTGCTCGCCTCCGGGACCGAGCGCCCGGCCTTCTCCATGACGCTCGGCGGACGCCTCCTGGACGGCCGCGGCGGCGAGATCGTCTCGGTGCGGACGCCGGAGGCGAAGCTGATCTGGGCGCCGAATCTCGGGCACTATCAGTTGTTCGATCTCGTCCGGGACCCGGGCGAGCGCGAGGACCGGTGGGGAGACGGCACCGCCGCGGCGGCGCTCGCGCGCCTGCTCTCCGAGTGGCGGGCCGCGGCGCCGCCGCCGCCTGCCGCGACGGCGGGGCCGGGGTTCGAGGAGCGCCTGCGGGCGCTGGGGTATGTGGATTGAGCGGCGGGCCGCGGGCACGACGCTGTAAGGACCCCGCGCTCAGCGGGCAGCGGCTGCGTCCACCGCGCGGGCCGATCGGAGAAACCGGTACGAGGGCACGGGTGTCCGGCCGGTCCGCTCCAACTGCTGGCCAGGTTCCGAGCTCATTATGCGCCCGCTAGCGCCGCCACCTCGGGACCTACCGTACCGGCATGAAGTGGAAGACGGTGCCTTCCGGATCCTCGAAGCCCAGATTCGGACCGAAGCGCCGAAGGGGAATTCCCGCTGCGCGAAGCGCGGCCTCGGCGGCGGCCGGATCGGAAACGCGCAGCGCCACGTGGTGGGGCTGGCGCAGCGGCTCGTCGCCTTCCGCTTGAAACAGCGCCACGTGGGAGCCGTCCCCGACGTGGACGAACGCCATGGTCTGCGTTTGGTGGTCAATCTGCAGACCCAGGACGTTGCGAAACCAGGCGACCGCACGCGGCAGATCGCGATACCGAATACCAACGTGGTCGATGCCTCGGCTCTCAAAGAGTGCCATCAGGTCCTCCATTCAATGAGCACGCCGACGACGGATCATCGCGGGCTTTGCGCGCCGGCGACATGCGGAGCATCGGCGCGCACCTTAGGCGACGGGCGCACCCACGACAAGAGCAACCGGCCACCCACCTCCGCGCACGCGGCGGCGCGCGTCTTCAGCGATAGAGCCGCACCGACAGCGCCTCCCTGCGGAACGCCTCGATCTCTCTCCGCCAGGAGCGCTCGAGGGCCCGCAGGTCGGCGCCGCGCTCCACCGCGTCGCGCACGGTGGGGTCGCCGAGCAGCACGTCGATCGGCAGCCGGTCGGTGACGTACTCGTAGGGCGGCTCCTTCCAGGCGAAGTGCTGCCGGTGTTCGGCGATGACGTCCTGCAGGAGCGCGAGCGTCGTCAGGTAGGGACGGAAGGCGGCCCGGTCGGTCACGTGGAGCTGGAAGCCGTGGCAGAGCCGCTCGGCCCACTTGTGGAAGGTCGGCTCGAACGCGTGGTCGCGCAGCACGAGCCCCGGCAGCCGGCGGCGCTCGAAGCGCCGGCGGATCTTCCGGAGGTCGATCCACGGCGCCCCGAAGATCTCGAACGGCCGCGTCGTCCCGCGCCCCTCCGACAGGTTCGTCCCTTCCAGCAGGACCTGGCCCGGATAGACGACCGCGGTGTCGAAGGTCGGCATGTTCGGCGAGGGGAGGACCCAGGGGAGACCGGTGTCGGGGAAGAGCATGCGCCGCCGCCATCCCTCCATCGGCACCACGGTGAGCGCGCAGCGGCCGGGGCAGCGCACCCCGACGCCGTCGGTGCGCCGCGCGGGGCGGCCGCCGCCGTCGGCCATCCGCAGGTTGACGAGCGCGGCCAGCTCGCCGAGCGTCAGCCCGTGGCGCATGGGCACGGGATAGAGGCCCACGAACGAGGTGTACCCGGGCCGGATCAGGTTCCCCTCGAGCGTCTCGCCGCCGAGAGGATTCGGCCGATCGAGCACGACGACCTCCTTGCCGGCGGCGGCGCAGGCCTCGAGCGCGAGGGCCGTCGTCCATTCGAAGGTGTAAACGCGGGTCCCAACGTCCTGGAGATCGACGAGCAGCAGGTCGATGCCCGCGAGCATCTCCGGCGTGGGCGAGCGGGTCTCCGAGTAGAGGCTGTAGACCGGGATGCCGAGCTCGGCATCCACGCCGTGCCCCGACTCGATCATGTTGTCCTGCTTCTCGCCGGCGAAGCCGTGCTGCGGGCCGAAGAGGGCGAGCAGGCCGTCGCCGCAGAGACGGTGGACGACGTCGCGTGCCGAGACCAGCTCGGCGGTGACCGACGCGGGGTGCAGGAGGAGCCCGACGCGCCGACCGCGCAGCCACCTCGGCCGCTCGCGCGCCAGCACCTCGAGGCCGGTGAGCACGCGCGCGGCCCTCCGGCCGCCGGCCCTTCTCCCTGCGCTCGCCACGGCTCAGGCTTCTCGCCGCGGCGGCGGATAGAGCCCCGGCGGATAGGCCTCGTGGCGCGGGAGGGCGTGGGCGATCTCGTGGCACGGCGCCTTGGAGCCGGCGAAGATGTGCATCTGCGGGCGGACCTGCGAGTCGAACGCGACCTCCCCGCACAGACAGCTGCCTCGTATCGGCATGGTGTCCTCCCTCTCCCCCATACGACCTCATGATGCCTTCGCCCGGGCCCAGTGACCACCTCCGTATCCCTTCCGCCGCTCCGTCGTGCTCACCAATCGCCAGGCGGTATCTCACCTTCGGGCGCGATTGCCCGCCGGTCGAGGTCGGCGTGAATCTCTGTCGGGTGGCGACGAACCGCGCCGGCTTCTCAGTCGTCCGCCCGGCGACGGCGAAGGCGGGCGTGTCGCTCGTCCTGCTCGCCGTGCTCGGCTCGGTGCCGGCCGCCGCGCAGGTTTCGGGTGTTGTCGCGAACACTCCGGGCGTGGCGACGGGAGGCGGGCAGGTTCCGGGTGAGCTCGCCGAGATGTCGGTCCTGCGCGGCACCTCGGCCGGCGGCCGGGCGAGCTTCGGCTTCGACGCCCGCTTCGCGAGTGGCGACGCCGCGCCGAGCGGTCAGCTCACGTTTCTCGATCGTGCGGCCGACAAGACCGTCAAGTCGACGACCATCGAGACCTTCACCGTGACCGGCAACCGCGCAACCTTCACGGGCCGAGCGACGGTGAACGGCGTGGCCGGCATCAGCTTCGTCGTCGAGGTCCAGGATCTGGGCGACCCCGGGAGCGCGGGTACGACGGCGGACTCGTTCAACATCGTGCTCGATGACGGCTACGCGGCCGGCGGCGTCCTCATCAACGGCAACATCCGGGTGCGCGAGGGCGAGCCGGGCGGGGAGGCCTCGCCCTTCCGCGTCGGCGCAGCGAAGCGGACGCTCAATCCGACGCTCGCGGTCGCGCCGCCCGACGGCCAGGTGTACCTGGGCGGCTACGGCCTGGGAGCGGTCCGGCGCTCGACAGGGGTGCTCGGCTCCGGCGCCTGGGTGCGCGCCTTCGTGGTCGACAACGGCGAGCAGGCGATCGCGCTCGTCGAGTCGGACAACCAGGGGGCCTTCGCGGCCTACGAGATCGGCCGGGGCGCCGTCGGGGCGATCGACATTGCCCGGGCGGTCGAGGCGCTGCGGCCGGCGCTCGCTGCCGACCACATCGTGATCGCTGCCGACCACAGCCACGCGGGGCAGGACCTGATCGGCGTCTGGGGCGGCGTGCCGAACGAGTACCTCGCGTACGTCAAGGCGCAGACGGTGGCGGCCATCGTCGAGGCGTACGACCGGCGGGAGCCGGCCGACCTGCACGTGGGCTCGGTGGGTGGGATCGTCGCGGGCGACCAGACCAGCATCCTGAACAGCCAGTTCGACGACTCGAGCTGCCGCGCCGACCCGACGCCCAGCGACCCCGGCCACACGGGGTTGCCCTGCACGGAGCCGGGCGATTTTCCCAACTGGGACCTGGTCGACGACTCGGTGCGTGTCCTCTACGCGACGCGGCCGGACGGGTCCACCATCGCGACCCTTGTGAACTTCGCGGCGCACTCGACCGTGATGGGGTCGGGCAACCGGCTGATCTCGGCCGACTGGCCGGGGCCCACCGCCGAGAAGGTCGAGGCGGCGCTCGGCGGCACCGCGGTGGTGATGCCGGCGGCGAACGGGCGGACGCAGCCGGACCGCCCCGCAGGAACCGACGCCGAGAAGCTCGACGTCTATTCGACCACCATCTCGGGCCTGGCGCTCCAGGCCGTGGCCTCGGCTGCGCCGGTCACGGGGAGCCGCGTCGCCGCCAAGAAGCGCCTCATTTTCGAGACGGCCGACAACGCGGGACTCCTGGCGCTCCTCTACGCGGGGCAGGCGGGCTGCTTCGTCACACCCAACCTGTGCGTGCCGATCATGCGCGCCAAGACGCCGCCGTGGATCATGGGGAACGTCATCGGCACCGTCGTGTCCGCGATCCGGGTGGGCGACGTGCTCTTCACGGGCACTCCGGGCGAGCCCTACCCGCAGATCGCCTTCGGCATCCAGGACGCGGTCGACGCCGGCGCACCCGGCGTCGCCGACATCTCCCACCACTTCCTCGCGAGCCTCGCCGACGACCAGCTCGGCTACCTGATCGCGCCTACCGAGGGAGTCCCCGCGGCCGCCGAGCAGACCGCCCTCACCGGTAACGACAACTTCCTCTTCAACGTGGCGGCGATGATCGGCGACCACGTCATGTGCACCGCGACCAGCCTGGCGCTCGATCTGGGCTTCCCGGGCGACGCGCTCCACGATCCCCGCTGCGCGGCCTGGGCAGGCGAGCCGGACCTCGACCCGACGACTGCGCCGAACTGAGAATCATCCCCCGCGCCGGCGCCACTCGTCGGCGTGTTGGGCTGCCGCGGGCCTGGGCGGGTGGCGTCAGCCCTGGAGAGACGCCCCGGTCCGCAGGAAGGCCAGGAACTCCCGCCGCGTGCGCGGCCCGTACGCCCGGAGGCTCCGTCCCGCGCGGAACCCGCCGTGGGCCGCGCGCTCGAGCGCGATGCGATCGGCGGCGATCGCGCAGCGCCGGGCGCGCGGGTCGACGCCGTAGAGGCGCGCGGCATTGAGCCCCAGGATGCGGCGCTTCGCCCGCCGCGTGAGCGGCGGGAAGCCGTAGCGCTCCCGCATGGGGGCGGGGATGCGGAGTGTCTTGAAGGCGTCGATCAGCCACTGGGGCGAGCCCCACCATACGCAGTCGGTGCCCCACAGGATGTTGCGCGAGCCGAGGGTCTTGAGCAGGCGCCCGATGAAGAAGGCGGCCTTCGCGGGGCTGTCGAGGAAGGTGATGGCGAAGCTGCTGCCGATCTCGGCGTAGAGGTTCCGGCGGTATTTCCGCGGGAGACTCCGCGCCACGCGGATGAACTCGCTGTTCCCGCCCTCCTCCGGGAAGTAGCCGGCGTGATAGGCGCAGAACTCGAGCTGCGGCCAGTCGCGCACCACCTTCGGCAGGTCGCGCGTGCGCACGTACTCGGCGCTCAGCGGGAAGAAGGCGAGGTTGGGGAGCCCCTTGTGGCAGTTGATGAGCCGGAGCCCGAGGCGCGTCGCCTCGGCCAGCATCGGGTAGCTCACCCGCTCGTCGTCGAGCCACCAGTTGCCGTTGTAGGTGTAGCACTTGAGCGCCACCGCGCCGAGGTCGCGCACCTGGTGCTCCATGCTGTCGAGCGCGGTGGGGCTGCCCGGCGGGGCCTTCGGGTCGATCATCGCCTGGCTGAGGGCGCGCTCGGAGCCGGCGAGGTGGTTCACCAGGTCGCGCGTGTCGGCCATGGTCTGCGGCGGGAGGAGCACGCCCGAGGGCACGCCGCTGATCACCCCGACGTCGGTCTCGCTGCCGACGAACACCTCCCGAACGAAGTTGGCCTGCCCGAGGAGCTGGGTCCGCTCCGTGCAGGGCTTGCTCACGTCCTGCCTGCGCTCGCCGAAGCGGATGAAGCAGAAGCGCGAGGGGTCGGGCAGGTTCAGGTCGACGTGGTGCAGCTGCACGTCCATCACGAAGAGGTGGCGATCGAGGAGGGCGCAGGTGGCGTCGAGGTCGGGGTCGAGCGGCAGGACGGCGGCGTCGCCCTGCTGGTCGAGGCCGTGGATCTGGTTGAGCACCCAGAAGGCGGTTGCCGTCGCCGCCGCCGTGCGGAGGAACTCGGCGCGCGTCATGCCGTGGCGGCGCGCGCGCCGGTCGCACTCCTCGGCGATCAGCCGGGCGGCGAGCCGCTGCTTCGCGCTCGGCGGCCGCGGGCACCACTCCCCATTGGAGACGTCGGAGAGCGGGAAGGGGACGCGAGGCTCGCCGCCGGACCGACCGCTCATGCCCCAGCGCTTAGCACCGCCCGCGAGCGCCGGTCGAGCACCCTCGTCCGAGCGGCCGACACGACAATCTGCTAGAGCAGCACGTCGCGCATGCTCCTCGCCGTCTACGCCACCACCATCTTCGTGACCGCCGCGCTCCTCTTCCTGGTCCAGCCGATGTTCGCCCGGATGGTCCTGCCGCTCCTCGGCGGCTCGCCCGCGGTGTGGAACACGTGCCTCGTCTTCTACCAGGCCGCGCTCCTCGCGGGATATCTCTACGCGCACGCGACCACGTCCTGGCTCGGCGCACGCCGCCAGGCCGCGCTCCACGTGGGCCTCGTCCTCCTTCCGCTCCTCGTCTTGCCGATCGGCATCCCGTCGGGCTGGACGCCGCCCGCGGCGGCGAACCCGATCCCGTGGCTGCTCGCGCTGCTCGCGGCCGCCGTCGGACTCCCCTTCTTCGCGGTCTCGACGACGAGCCCGCTTCTCCAGCGCTGGTTCGCGGGCACGGGGCACTCCTCGGCGGGCGATCCCTACTTCCTCTACGCGGCGAGCAACCTCGGGAGCATATGCGGGCTGCTCGGCTATCCGGTCCTGCTCGAGCCGCGTCTCCGCCTGGCGCAGCAGAGCCGCCTCTGGACCGGCGGCTATCTCCTGCTCGTCGCGTTCACCCTCGCGTGTGCGGCGCTCCTCTGGCGCGCGCCGGTGCCCGCGCTCGCCGACCCGATCCGCGCGCGCCCGCCGGGTCTCACGGCCCGCCGCCGCCTGCGCTGGGTGCTGCTCGCCCTCGCGCCGTCGAGCCTCATGCTGAGCGCGACGACGTTCATCTCGACCGACGTCGAGGCCATCCCGCTCCTCTGGGTGATCCCGCTGGCGGTCTATCTCCTCACCTTCGTCCTCGTGTTCGCCCGGCGGCCGATCGTGCCCCATCCCCTCGTGGTCCGCGCGCTGCCGATCGCGGTCCTAGCGCTCGTCGTCGTGCTCGTGAAGCGCGCCAACCAGCCGCTGCTCCTGATCATGGGGCTCCACCTGGCGGTCTTCTTCGTGGCTGCGATGGTGTGCCACGGTGAGCTGGCCAGGGACCGGCCGCCGCCCGCGCACCTGACCGAGTTCTACCTCTGGCTCGCGGTGGGCGGCGTCGTGGGCGGAGTCCTGAACGCGCTCGTCGCGCCGCTCGTCTTCGACACCGTGGCCGAGTATCCGCTGACCCTCGTCCTCGCGTGCCTGCTCGCGCCGGGGGCGCGCGGCGGCGGCCGCGCGCAGCTCGTCCGTGACCTCGCGCTCCCCGGACTGGTCGGGGCGATGGCGGCGGGGCTGATGCTGGGCGCGCCGCCGGGGCGAGCGGCCGTCTCGTGGCTGACACTCGTCGTGCCGGCCCTGCTGTGCTTCGGCTTCTCGCGCCGGCCGCTCCGCTTCGGGCTGGGGGTGGGCGCGATCCTGCTCGCCGGCACGCTCCACACGAGCGCGCAGGGCAAGGTGATCGCCGCTCGCCGGAGCTTCTTCGGCGTGAATCGCGTGACCGCCGACGCGGCGAGCCGGTTTCACTTCCTCGTCCACGGTCACACTCTGCATGGCGCGCAGAGCCTCGAGCCCGCCCGGCGCCGCGAGCCGCTCGCGTACTACCATCCGAGCGGCCCGATCGGGCAGGTGTTCGCCGCCCTCGGCGACCCGCCGGCGGTCGCCGTGGTCGGCCTCGGCGCCGGCGCGCTCGCCTGCTACGCCCGGCCGGGCGAGGCGTGGGACTTGTACGAGATCGATCCGCTCGTCGAGCGAATCGCCCGCGATCCGGAGTACTTCACCTACCTGCGCGACTGCCTGCCGGAGGCGCGCGTCATCCTCGGCGATGCGCGGCTGTCCCTGTCGAGGGCCGCGCGACGCTACGATCTGATCGTCCTCGATGCCTACAGCTCCGACGCGATCCCGGTGCACCTCCTGACGCGAGAAGCGCTCGGGCTGTACCTCGACCGCCTCGCCCCGGCGGGGGTGCTCGCCTTCCACATCTCGAACCAGCACCTCGACCTGGAGCCCGTGCTCGCCGACCTGGCGCGCGATGCCGGGCTCGTCGCGCTGCTCCAGGTCGACACGCACGTGACGCCGGCCGAGCGCGCGGGCGGGAAGCTCCCCTCCCGCTGGGCGGTCATGGCGCGCCGGCCGGCCGACCTGGGCGCCTTGACGAGCGACGCGCGCTGGGCGCCGCCCCGCGGGCGGGCGGACGGGCGGGTGTGGACCGACGACTTCTCGAGCGTGCTCGGCGTGCTGCGCTGGCGCTGACTCCGGCCCCGCTCAGCGGAAGCGCGGCGGGCGCTTGTCGAGGAACGCCTGCACCGCCTCGGCGTGCTCGGGGCTCTTCCAGCAGGCGCGCAGCATCTCGCTCTCGCGGCGCTGCACCTCGTCCAGGTCGGTCGCCGAGGCGTTCTGCGTCAAGAGCGCCTTCGTCATGCGGAGCTGCGGGTCGGGATTGGCGGCGATCTCGCGCGCCAGCTCGCGGGCCGCCTCGAGGAGCTTCTCGGGCTCGACCAGCCGGTCGGCGAGCCCGCACGCCGCCGCCTCGGCGGCGCCGTAGAGCCGCCCGGAGAGGCACATCTCGCTCGCCTTGCCGAGACCCACGCGCTGGACGAGGAAGTGCGTGCTCGCCAGCTCCGGGACGAGGCCGACCTTGATGAAGAGCATCCCGAAGCGCGCCTTCTCCGAGGCGACGATCACGTCGAAGGGCAGGATCATGGTCATGCCGATGCCGACCGCGGCGCCGTTCACGGCGGCGATGAGCGGCTTCGACTCGCGCACCAGGCGGACCCAGTCGAGGCCCGCCGGCATGCCGCCCTGGCCGCTCGCCGTGTCCTCGCCGGGGTCGCGGCCCTCGATGCGGGACTTGAAAGTGAGCTCCATGTCGGCGCCGGCGCAGAAGGCCCGCCCGGCGCCGGTCATGACGATCGCGCCGACCGACCGATCGTCGTTCGCGCGCCGGAGGGCGTCGGCCTGCTCGACGGCCATCTGCGGCGTCCAGGCGTTCAGCTTCTCGGGACGGTCGAGGGTGATCTGCGCGATCCCGTCGCTGGCCTCGTAGCGAATGAGCTGGAAGGTCATGTGTTCCCGGTAGCACATCTCCCGTCCCGGCGCGTCACCCGTCCCGCCGCGGTCGTGCTATGCTACGCTCGCTCTCGGATGTCGCGCTCTCGTCGACCGACGCCCCCCGAGCCCCCGAAGCTCTTGTACTGCTCTTTCTGCGGGAAGTCTCGGGACGAGGTGCGGAAGCTCATCGCCGGGCCGATGGTCTACATCTGCGACGAGTGCATCGACCTGTGCAACGACATCATCGCGGAGGAGGGGGATAGGCGAGAAGCGCTGCAAGGCACCGTCAGCGCGGCTTCCTCCCTCAGGCTCGCCGAGTGGTGCCGGGTGTGCCGGCGCCGGAGGGCTGCCCCCGAGCTGGTCGCGGTGCCGGACGTTGGCCACGTGTGCCATAGCTGTGTCGACGCGATCCGCGCCGCGGCCGACGCGCCCAAGCCCGAGAGTCATCCGTCAAGGAGAGCTGCACATGCGTCTCGAAAGAATCCCGTGGAGCGGCCCTGACAAGCCGACCGAGAGCGTACTCGCCGCGCGGCTCGCGGCGGACGATTTCGAATCCTTCGCCTGGAGTGACCCGCCCGACGCCGACTACTCGCCGCACGCGCACGATCACGACGAGAGCCTCTGGGTGATCGAGGGCGAGATCACCTTCGGCGCCGAGGGGAAGGAGCTCCGCCTCGGCCCGGGCGACCGCCTCATGCTGCCCAAGGGCACGGTGCACACCGCGCGCGCCGGGCGCGAGGGCGCGCGCTACCTGATCGGGGAGCGGCGCGGCTAGCTTCCCGCCTGGAGGCGGGGCAGCTCGTCGGTGATCTCGAACCAGGGCGCCTTCGAGCCCACCCAGACGTGCAGGAGCGGCCGGCTCCCCGGGTCAGCGTCGAGCGTGCCGAGCCGGATGCGGACGAAGTCCGGATGCGCCGCCCACCGGGCCAGGATCGGCGAGCCGCAGCGCGCGCAGAAGGCGCGGAACTTCCCGGGCGAGGACTCGTACTCCGTGACGAGATCCCGGCCCGCGACCAGCCGGAAGCGCTCGGCGCGCACGGAGGCGTTGGTGGCAAAGGCCGTGCCGCTTGCCCGGCGGCACTGCGAGCAGTGGCAGTAGCTCACCGAGCCGATCTCGCCATCGATCTCGTAGCGCACCCCGCCGCAGAGGCAATGTCCGGTGAGCATCGCGTTCTCCTCCTAGTCGCGGAGCTTCTCGACCAGCCCGCCTAGGTCGAGCTCCACCTCGCGTGTCTGCCCGCCCAGCGCGAGGAACCGCTGCATGCGCTCCTGTGCCGGCCTGGTCGCCAGCGACTGGTTGAAGTAGTGCGCCTCCTCGAGGAGCCCCTCGACGGTCGGCAGCTCGGCGGCGGCGACCGACGCCTTCGCGAGCGCGATCGCCTCGGCCGGGAAGGAGGCGATCCGGCGGGCGAGGCGCTCGACGAAGGGACCGAGCTCGGCCGCCGGCAGCGCCCGGTTCAGGTACCCGTACCGCTCCGCCAGCTCAGCCGGGAAGTCCTCGCAGCCGAGCACGATCTCGAGCGCGCGGCCCCGTCCCACGAGGCGCGGGAGCCGCTGCGTGCCGCTGCCGCCCGGGATGATCCCCAGCGCCACCTCGGGCTGGGCGAGGATCGCGCGCCCGAGCGCGCCGAAGCGCATGTCGAGCGAGAGGAGGAATTCGCTCCCTCCGCCGCGCGCCCGGCCCTCGACCTTCCCGATGGTCGCCTTCGGCATGGTACGGAAGCGGTCCACCATGGCGTGGAAGAGGCCGAGGCGGGTCGCCTTCGGCGGCACGGTGACCGGCAGCGTCCGGATCAGCGCGACGTCGGCGTGCGCGATGAAGAAGTCGGGGTTGGCGCTCTGGAAGACGGCGACGCGGACGTCGCCGTCCGCCTCCAGCTCGCGTCCGACCCGGTCCATCTCCTGGATGAGCGTCAGGTCGAAGAGGTTGATCGGCGGGTGGTCGATGGTGACCGTGGCGACGCCGCGGTCGACGTGGATATCGAGGCACTCGTAGCCCGTGTACGCCATTCGTGACTCCTAGCCCGTGGACCGGACCGAAGCCAGGGACCCGAGCTCCCCCGAGCCGGGTTGACCAGGCGTTCCTCCCGCGGAGATGGCGCGGGCGCGAGCGAGTGGTGCCTGCGCTCCCGCTCCGGAGCCGGGCGCTGACCCACCCGGTCCCGCGCTCGAGCTTACTTCCCGTTCTCCAGGGTGCCCACCAAGGGCACGCCCATGGGGCCGACCGGAAGGTAGATGGCGGTGTGATTCGGCGAGCCGACCATCGCCTTCTGCGCCTCGATCGCCTCGTGCTGGAGGTACTGGGCGCTCAGCCGCTCGTTGATGATCGCCATCGCCTTGGCGACGCCCTCGGCCTGCACGACGCGCTTCTGCGCCTCGCGCTGCTCGATCTCGATCTCCGTCTGCTTCCGCTCCAGGACCTGGGTGGCCGCCATCTTCTCCGCTACCGCGTTGGCGACCTCCTGCGGGTACTGGATGTTGCCGACCACCACGCTGATGACGGCGAAGGGTGTATCCTTGCTGAGGGTGCCCATGCGCTTGGCGATCAGGTCGCCGACCTCCGTGATCCGGTCCTTGATCTCGAGTCCGTTCAGCTTCTGGACCTCGTCGCGCGCGTAGGTGCGCAGCGGCTCGCGCAGGAAGTTGTCATAGGCGACCCGCACGACCTCCTCCGGCCGCTTCCCCAGCTCGATCGTGGTGTAGTGCTCGACGAGGTCCTTCACCCGCTCGGCGTCGACCTTCCACAGCAGGTGGACGCGGAAGGAGACGCGCAGGTTGTCACGCGAGAGGACGGCGCTGTCGCCGGCGAACTCCTCGCTGTACGTGTAGGGCGTCACGCTCACGTTGACGACGTGCAGCAGCCAGCCGAGGCCGGAGGACGTCGGTCCGGTCTGCAGGGCGTAGAAGCGGGACCTGCCGAGGATCGCCCCCTGCGTCACGTAGCCCACGTACCCCGCCGGAGTCTGGACGTTGCCGCAGCCCGCGAACGCCAGCACCGTCAGCGCCAGCACCGTGAACACTCTCCCGATCTTCGCCATCCCGCTTCCCCTTCCGCCCCCTGGGTGCGCGCTGGTGCCCGCAGCCACGACGGGGACCCGGCATCATCGTATGACACCGGCCCGCCTGATTCTCCAGCAATCCTGGGACGGCCCTGCGGTGCGCTGCCTCGTCGCCATCGAAGTATGGCGGCCGAGAGGGCGTCATCGTAGGGGACCGCTCGTCTCCTCCGTGGCGGTGTCCGCACCGCTTCGCTGCAACAGCGCGAGCCAGCTCCGCCCGTACACGCGACGCTCGCCCTCGACGAGGCCCGCCGGCATCTCGGGCAGGTCCCCGCCGCGCTCGCCGCGGATCACGAGGCGGCCGGCCGGCGCGAGGCACCGTGCGCCGAGGCGCAGCAGCTCGGCGACCTGCCCCGGGTCGTCCGCGTACCATGCGAAGGGAGGATCGGCGAAGAGGAGATCGACAGCGTGGAGCCGCGGCAGCACCGCCCGGAACGGCAATGGGTGCAGGACGAGGTTCGGCGGGGCGCCGAGCTTCGCTGCATTGGCTCGCAACACCGGCACCGCATGCGGGCCGGGCTCGATCGCCTCCACCCGTCGGGCGCCCCGGCTGAGCGCCTCGAACGTGAAGGCGCCCGAGCCAGCGCAGCAGTCGACGACCAGGAGCCCGTCCATGCGCTGCCCGAGCCAGTCGAACAGCGCCTGCTTGACGCGATCGGGCAGCGGTCGGGTCTCGAGGCCTCGTGGGGCGAGGAGTCGCCGGCCCTTGAACGTCCCGCCGATGATCCGCAGTCCGCTCGTGGGCGGCCGGCGAGCGGGTGGGGTCGATCGTGGATGCCGCCGCCTCACGCCGTCCGGCCCGACGCCGAGAGCCGCCGGTCGAGGTCGTAGGCGGCGCTGATGAGCGCGAGGTGCGTGAACGCCTGCGGGAAGTTCCCGAGGTGCTCGCCGCGCTGGCCGAGCTGCTCGCCGTACAGCCCGAGGTGGTTCGCGTAGCCGAGAATCTTCTCGAAGTAGAACCGCGCCTTCTCGAGATCTCCCATGCGGGAGAGGCACTCGACGTACCAGAAGGAGCACATGCTGAAGGTCCCCTCCCTCCCGGAGAGGCCGTCGGAGAACCCGTCGCCGAGCCGATAGCGGTAGACCAGGGAGTCGCTGACCAGGTCCTGCTCGATGGCATGAAAGGTGGAGACCCAGCGGGGGTCCGTCGGCGAGATGAACCGGATCAGCGGCATGAGGAGCGTGGCGGCGTCCAGGGCGGTCGAGCCCTTGGCCTGGACGAACGCCTTGCGCCCGGGATCCCAGAAGTGGGTGAAGATGTCGCGGTACATCTCATCGCGCACGTCGTGCCAGCGAACCAGTGGAGCCGGGAACGAGCGCTTCTGCGCCAGGCGCACCGCGCGGTCGAGCGCGGCCCAGCAGAGCACGCGCGAGTACAGGAACTCCTGGCGCCCGCCGCGCACCTCCCAGATGCTCTCATCCTTGTCGCGCCAGTGGGTGCAGACCCAGTCGACGAACCGGCTTACGTTGGCCCACAGGTCGTAGGAGATCGGTGCACCGTACTTGTCGTAGAGGTAGATCGCGTCCATCAGCTCGCCGTAGATGTCGAGCTGGAGGTTGGTGGAGGCCGCGTTGCCGATGCGCACGGGCGCGGAGCGCAGGTAGCCCTCGAGGTGCGGCAGCGTCTCCTCGGGGAGCCGGTGGCGACCGTCGATCCCGTACATGATCTGGAGGGAGCCGTCGGGTTAGAGCTCCTC
>VBKJ01000206.1 GCA_005879795.1 Deltaproteobacteria bacterium | reverse complement strand
GGACATAGATGCTGCCCGGGAACCTGCGCACGAGCTCCTGGAAGCCGGCGAGCGTCCCCTCCCAGTCCCCGTCGCGAAACCTGCAGATGGTGTCGAAGTACCAGCCGTCCGGGGCCAGCTCCGCCGGCGGGGAGCGGTCGATGATCGCTTGGAAGTAGGGCCGTGCGCCGGGGCAGTCGCCTCGATCGAAGCTCGCCATCCCCGCCGCGAACAGCGCCTTCGGCTCCTGGCTCGTGTCGACGTGGACCGCAGGCGTGGCGGAATCCTCGCCCTTCACCGACCACACCCGCAGCGGCTCGACCCGCCAGCTGGTGAGCTTGCCGTCGAACTCGCGGAGCAGGGTCCAGCTGGGCGGGACGGTGAAGTCGAGCCGGGAGAGGCTCACGATCAGGTCGATGCCGCTGTACCAGGGCAGCGTCGCGCCGCCGGTGATCACCAGCCCCTCCTGCACGGAGCGGAGGAAGCGGACCTTCTCGTCGTTCGAGTCCGGTAGGACGCCGTGGGGCGCCCACGCCTTGTCGTGGCGGGGGTACTGGGCCTGGACCAGTAGCATCCGCCAGGTGTCGGTGAACAGCGGAACCGGCTTGTCGGTCGCGATCGTCCTGAGATACGCGATCAGCTGGCGGCCGTCGCGGTTGGCGTCGCACAGCGGCCCCGCGACGCGCGGCGTCTGCTGGAGCCCGAACAGCGCGACCGGGACGCAGAGGACCGCGCCGAGCCCGACCGGGGAGCCGCGCGGCCCGACCGCCCAGAGCCGGTCGAGGAGGTACGCTCCGCTCAGATACAGGGCCGGCGAGACCTGGGCGAGGTAGCGAAAGATCCGCGGATGGGACCAGTACGCGTGCAGCGTCAGGCGGTGCGGCATCAACTCGAACAGGGCGACGAACACGAAGAAGGCCAGGACGACGAACCACTCCGCACCACCGGCCCGGCGGAGCACGGCGCGCCCGAGGGCGAGGAGTGCCCCGAGGAGGGCGCACCAGCCGGTGAGCCCGAACATCCAGTCCGGGTAGTCGTTGTGGTGGAAGACGTAGCGCGGGTACACCATCAGCTCGTAGCCGAGGATGCTCGTGACGTCGTAGCCTCCCATGACGGGGTCTGAGTAGTGGATGATCCAGCCGTACGGCACCCCGGAGTAGAAGAAGTCGGCGAGACACATGAGCCCCACCAGCACGGCGAACACGGCCCACAGGGCGACCCAGCGGCGCCACTGCCGGAGCGTGCACAGGGTCGCGACGCCGAGCGTCTGCACGAGGAGGGTCATGGACAGCCGGTTGAGCAGGCCGAGCACGAGGAAGACGGCGGCGAGCGCCATGTAGCCGCCGCTCCGGCCGTGATAGCCGCGATAGGCCGCCCACGCGCACGCGACGCCGAAGGAGGCGTGGATGTAGTCCGGCACGTTGGCCGTCGAGGCGAGGGTCTCGTAGGGCGTCACCAGGAAGAGGAGCGAGGTGAGGAAGGCGCCGCGCGCGCCGAAGACGTCGCGCGCGAGGACGATCGCCATGGCGTGCGCGCCGAGCGCGAAGGCCAGGATGGGCAGGGCGAAGGCGAGCTCGTTGACGGAGAAGACGCGGTAGAGCAACCCTCGGAGGACGACGTTGATGACCCGGTAGTGCATGAAGTTGGCGGGGTTGAGACGCAGGTGCTGCGCGAAGTCCATCAGCGCGAAGGACTCGCCCGGGTCGTCTCCCAGGCCGAAGCCGGCGAAGAAGGCGAGCCGGAGCGGGATCGCCAGGACGAGGCACAGCCAGGCGAGCCTCCACCACGGGCCGCCGCCGCGCGCCGCGTGCTCGCTCACCGCCTGCCGTCCGTCCATCCTTCCGGGACCGCGCGTCGAGGGTGTCAGGACGGCATCAGCGCCGCCAGAGCCTCTTCCAGAGCCTGCCGAGCAGACCGGCTTCGCGGTCCGCCGGCATCTCCGCCAGCCGCTCCGCCGCCATCCGGCTGACGGTCTCGTCGCGCGGGAACTGCTCGCGCACGTACTCGAAGGTCTGTCGCGCCCGGGCGGTGTCGCCGAGACCCGCGTAGGCGAGCCCCATGTGATAGTACGCGCCCGGGACATAGATGCTGCCCGGGAACCTGCGCACGAGCTCCTGGAAGCCGGCGAGCGTCCCCTCCCAGTCCCCGTCGCGAAACCTGCAGATGGTGTCGAAGTACCAGCCGTCCGGGGCCAGCTCCGCCGGCGGGGAGCGGTCGATGATCGCTTGGAAGTAGGGCCGTGCGCCGGGGCAGTCGCCTCGATCGAAGCTCGCCATCCCCGCCGCGAACAGCGCCTTCGGCTCCTGGCTCGTGTCGACGTGGACCGCAGGCGTGGCGGAATCCTCGCCCTTCACCGACCACACCCGCAGCGGCTCGACCCGCCAGCTGGTGAGCTTGCCGTCGAACTCGCGGAGCAGGGTCCAGCTGGGCGGGACGGTGAAGTCGAGCCGGGAGAGGCTCACGATCAGGTCGATGCCGCTGTACCAGGGCAGCGTCGCGCCGCCGGTGATCACCAGCCCCTCCCGCACGGAGCGGAGGAAGCGGACCTTCTCGTCCTTCGAGTCCGCTCCCACGCCGCGGAGCATCCAGGCCTTGTAGTGCCGGGGGTACTGGGCCTGGATCAGGGCAACCCGCCAGGAGTCGGTGAACAGGGGAGTCGGCTTGTCGGTCGCGATCCCCCGCAGGAACGCGATCAGGTGGCGACAGTCGCGGTTGGCGTCGGACAGCGGCTCCGCGACGCGCGGCGTCTGCTGGAGCCCGAAGAGCGCGACCGCGACGCAGAGGACGGCTCCGAGCCCGACCGGGGAGCGGCGCGGCCCGAGCGCCCAGAGCCGGTCGAGGAGGTATGCTCCGCTCAGATACAGGGCCGGCGAGACCTGGGCGAGGTAGCGAAAGATCCGCGGATGGGACCAGTAGGCGTGCAGCGTCAGGCGGTGCGGCATCAACTCGAAAAGGGCGACGAACACGAAGAAGGCCAGGACGACGAACCACTCCGCACCACCGGCCCGGCGGAGCACGGCGCGCCCGAGGGCGAGGAGTGCCCCGAGGAGGGCGCACCAGCCGGTGAGCCCGAACATCCAGTTCGGGTAGTCGTTGTGGTGGAAGACGTAGCGCGGGTACACCATCAGCTCGAAGCCGAGGATACGCGTGACGTCGAGGCCTCCCATGCCGCCGGAGGAGTTGGCGATCCAGCCGTACGGCAGCCCGGAGTAGAAGAAGTCGGCGAGGCACACGAGCCCCACCAGCACCGCGAACACGGCCCACAGGGCGACCCAGCGGCGCCACTGCCGGAGCGTACACAGGGTCGCGACGCCGAGCGTCTGCACGAGGAGGACCATCGACAGCCGGTTGAGCAGGCCGAGCACGAGGAAGACGGCGGCGAGCGCCATGTAGCGGTCGCTCCGCCGGTGATAGCCGCGATAGGCCGCCCACGCGCACGCGACGCCGAAGAAGGCATGGATGTAGTCCGGGACGTTGGCCGTCGAGGCGAGGGTCTCGTAGGGCGTCACCAGGAAGAGGAGCGAGGTGAGGAAGGCGCCGCGCGCGCCGAGGAGGTCGCGTGCGAGGACGATCGACATGGCGTGCGTGCCGAGCGCGAAGGCCAGGATGGGCAGGACGAAGGCGAGCTCGTTGACGGAGAAGACGCGGTAGAGCAGCCCCCGGAGGACGACGTTGATCACCCGGTAGTGCATGAAGTCGGCGGGGTTCAGGCGCAGGCGCTCCGCGAAGCCGATCACGGCGAAGGACTCGTTCGGGTCGTCTCCCAGGCCGAAGCCGGCGAAGAAGGCGAGCCGGAGCGGGATCGCCAGGACGAGACCCAGCCAGGCGAGCGTCCACCACGGGTCGGCGCTGCGGCGGGCCGGGTGCTCGCTCACCGTCTGCCGTCCGTCAGCCACAGCTGCACGAGGTGGCTGTACTTGTAGAGCGCCTCGTGCACCAGGTTGAACTTCGACGCG
Organism: Deltaproteobacteria bacterium; assembly: GCA_005879795.1. Classification (NCBI taxonomy): domain Bacteria; kingdom Pseudomonadati; phylum Myxococcota; class Myxococcia; species Deltaproteobacteria bacterium. Next base: position 16,726 of record VBKJ01000206.1, on the reverse strand, counting down.
CGCCAGTCCTCGCAGGAGACGGGGATCTGGATGACGCGCCCCCCGGAGCGCTGGGTGAGGAAGCACATCTCGATGACGTAGGAGGAGCCGATGTTGATCCGGTCGGTGAAGCGCCTGCAGGTCTCGATGCGGTACGCCTTGGCGGCGATCGAATAGTCCTCGTAGCCGATCCCGAGCAGCAGCCGCGCGATGCGGAGGAAGAGGTCCGAGCCGAGCTTGCGCAGCCAGGACCGCTTCTGGTGGCCGAGCTTCTTCGAGCCCACCACGATGTCGTGCGTCTCGAGCAGCTCGAGCGCGGCGGGGATGAAGGACATGTCGACCGACAGGTCCATGTCGGCCGAGACGAGCAACGGGTAGCGCGCCCGCGCCACGAACTCGCGGAAGGCGAGACCCACGCCGCGCTCCGGCAAGTGGAAGAAGCTGACGTGCGGGAAGCGGCGGCTCAGGTCCACGCCGAGGGCCGTCGTCGAGTCGGTCGAGCCGTTCGACCCGATGATGACCTCGTACTCGCGCCCGAGACCGTCGAGGAAGGCGAGCAACCGCTCGGTGTTGAGCACGAGGATCGCTTCCTCGTTGTATACCGGGATGCCGACCGTGAAGGGCGTCGGAGTGGCGGGGCTCATGCGGGCAGGGTCAGACGATGTCCGAGTCGCCGTAGGTGATGTACCAATTGGCGATGTCGCGGAAAAAGGCCTCCTCGGCCGGCCCGCAGCGGCCGCCGAGGTACCACCGGCGGGGGTTCAGGGCCCGCGGGACGCGCACGAAGCCGAAGGCGCGGAGATGGCGCTCCTGCCGCGGGGGGAGCAGCGCGGTGAGGAAGGCGGCCCCGCGCTCGGTCACATGGCGCTGAGCAAAGCTGAGGACCTCGCGCGTCACCTCGTCGTCCACGAGCGGGCAGGGAAAGAGGTCGACGACGGCGCCAAAGGGGAGGTCGAAGAGCGTCAGGACACGCAGCACGACGTAGCCCTCGAGGCGGCCGTCGACCAGCACCTCGAAGGGCTCGTAGCCGAACGCCGGCACGGCCGAGAAGCGCCAGCGGAGGAAGGCCGCGTCGCGCACCTGGACGAGGCGCGCGAGGTCCGCGTGGCGCGCCCACAGCTCGTCGAAGCGCCGGTCGAAGGCGGCGAGCGGGCGGATGGCGGCGCGGCGCGGCACCCGCGGCCGCGGAGTCGCCAGACGGTAGAACGCGTCGCCGACGGCACCGAGCGCGCGCGCGAGGGGCGCCGAGCGGACGTACCGCTCGAGCACGTACCGGCTCCGGATCGGCTTCACCCAGGTCGGGAACTCGTGCACGTCGAACCAGCGCAGCTTCCCCACGAAGCCGGGCCGGGAGGCCGCGTTCGGGAAGCCCCACACGACGGGCACGCCGAGCTGCTCGAGCGCATCGTAGAGCTCCTGCGCGAGAGCGACGAACATCCCCTGCCGCTGGTAGTCGGGATGGGTCATGGTGTCGCACGACATGGCGAGCACGCGCTCGGCGCCGTCGGCGCGGAAGCGGGTGGGGATCGCCGCGTACTGGCCCACGATCCGCCCGTCGTGCTCGGCGACGCGCACCCACCCCCGGCCAGCGGGGTTGTCGAGGAACTGCCAGCGCCACACCTCCGGGAGGAGGCGCGCCTTGTCCACAGCGCCGAACGTGGCCTCACGCAGGGCCAGGATGCCGGCGGCGTCGGAAGGAGTGAAGTCGCGCGTCACCCACAGCCGCCGCGTCGTCCGGGCGCTCGGCTGGCCCTCAGGGCGCGCCGGCATGGGGGGCGAGCGCGCGGAAGGAGGTCGGCTCGATGCCGCGCCGCGCGAGCGCTTCGGGGAGGGTCGGGTCGAGGAGCAGCTCCCGGTCGCTGTCCCAGCGGTAGCCCCAGTGGCCGTACTTCCGCTCGGTCTCGGCGTCGCGGTGACCGGGATGCAGCATGACCTCCACGAGCTCCACGCCGCGGGCGCGGAGGTGGTCGAGCCCGGCGAGCAGGCGGGCGGGCGTGAGCCTCCCGCCCGCCTCGAGGAAGCCGATGGTCACGAAGGGGCGTATCGCGTCCCGGTCCGCGGGCGGGACGCGCCGCCAGGCGAGCGCGGCGACGCCGTTCACGGCGACGCGCGTCGCGCGGCGGACGACGGAGCCCGCACCGGCGGTGGGCCCGGCGAGCCACGTCCGGACGAAGCGGACGCCGTGTCGTCGCGCGAGCTCCACGATGCGAGGGAAGAGCCGCGGCAGCAGGTGGAGGTGCTGATGGCCGTCGCAGTGCGAGGGACGGATGCCGAGCACGGCCAGGCGCTCCCACTGTGCGGCGGCCTCCGCCGCCGCCTCGGCGACGCTCCAGCGGCCGGTGGCGTAGCGGGCGAAGACCGTCGCGTGGCTCGCCCAGAAACGCCCGTCCGCGACCAGGCTCGGCACGCGCTCGGCCGGGAGCAGTGGCCGCTCCTCGACGAGCGTCACGTGCAGGCCGACGTCGAGGTCGGGGACCGAGCGGGCGAGCGCGGCGGCGTCCTCCGCCGCCTCGGCACTCGGCATGAGCGAGGTGCTGCGCAGGAGCCCTCGCGCGTGGGCCTCGACGATCCCGGCGTTCACGGCCCGCGTGAGCCCGAAGTCGTCGGCGTGGAAGATGACCTTCACGGCGGGGCGGGAGTCTAAACCGTCACGCCGCCGACTGAAAGCGGACGCCTGCAGTGGATGTCTACAGGAGATCGGCCAGGCTCTCGCCGGCCGATCGGACTCGGAGATCGAGACGCCGGAGGTCATCCGCCACCGGAACCCGCCGGAGCGCCTTGATCCCGAGCAGGCTCTCGGAGCGGAGCGGGAAGGGCAGGCGGAGCGCCTCGACGGCGCGCACCCCCGCCAGCACGGGCGTGAACGGGAGGGGGAGGAAGAGGCAGCGGATGCCGAGCCGCCGGGCCATCATGCGGAGGAAGGTTGCGAACGAGATCGGGTCGGGCTCGGCCACGTTGAAGGCGCCGGTCAGGTTCCGCTCGAGGGCGCGCGCGACCGCCTCGCACACGTCGTCCACGTGCACGGTCTGCAGCGGCTGCTGCCCGCCGCCGAACAGCGGGAGGACGTGTGTGCGGCGCATGCCTTCGCGCATCTGCTGGAAGAGGCCCTGCCCCTCGCGGGCGAGGATAAGCCCGGGGCGGATGACCACGTCGCGCTGCGGATCGAAGAGGGCCTCGAGCGCGTGCTTGCTGCGGGCGTAGTAGCTGGGCGCGTGGGGATGCGCGGTGACGCTCGAGATGAAGACGAAGCGCCGCACCCCGGCGCGGCGCGACGCCTCCAGCATGCGGCGCGTGCCTTCCTCGTTCACGCGCCGGATCTGCTCGAGGTCCGCGAGCCGGGTGGGGTAGGCACAGTGGACGACCGCGTCGGCGCCGTCGAGCACGGACTCGTCGAGCACCTCGGGCAGGTCGCAGCGCCCGGCGTGGATGCCGGGCCGGAGGAGCCGGAAGGCGTCGGGATCGCGGACCAGCGCGCGCATCTCCCAGCCGCGGCGCGGGAGGTAGCTGCACAGGTGGCGGCCGAGCGAGCCGGAGGCGCCGGTCACCGCGACGATCACGCCAGCCGCTCCGCGAGCCGGGCCCCCACCCGGTCGGCGTTTGCCATCAGGTTGAAGGTGAGCCCCTTCGGGGGGATCCAGGGGAAGATCGAGCCGTCGGCGAGGTAGATGGCGCGCGTGCCGCGCAGCCTGCTGTCGCGGTCGCAGGTGAGCTCGCGCTCGCTCGCGGTGATCGGGAACGTGCCGGCGTAGTGGAGGCTCGCGCCGTGGCCGGGACGGATGGTCCTGAGTGGCACGCAGCCGAGGCGCCGGAAGAAGCGCAGCATGACGCCCTCATCCGCGACGTGCATGCGCGCCTCCTCCTCGCTCGGCCGGTACTGGATCTCGAGCCGATCGGGCGCGCCCCGCTCGCCGCGTCGGAGGACGCAGACCTTGCCCTGGGACGGACGGTCCTCGTGATGGATGCCGAGGATGGCGAAGTTGGGCACCAGCAGCCTGAGCAGTCGCAGCGACTCCCGGTACGCGAGCGGCAGCTCCTTCATCAGCTTGAAGGTGAGCAGCGAGCGATAGGAGAAGAGCTGCGCCTGGATGATGCGCCCCGGCACGCGCACGATCGCGGTCAGCTGCCCCAGGCTGTAGCGACGATCGCACGGCGTGCGGCGGAGCATGCCGAGGTTGAGTGTCGGCACGTAGGCGTAGGGATTGCAGAGGATGGGAACGGGCGTGTCGTAGCGGGCGAGCGAGCGGAGGACGAGCCAGGCCGTGCCGAGGGTCCCAGCGGCAACGACCAGCGCGCGCCCCTCGTGACACTCCTCGGTGCCGACGTCGATGCGCGTCGCGCGCACGCGCACGCGCTCACCGTCCTCCTCGAAGGCGTGCACGAAGCGGCGACCCACATAGGTGAAATTGGGCGCGGCCTGGAGCTCCTCGAGCGTCCACTGCGGGCGGTAGACGCTGCGGTCCATGTCGGCCCAGAAGCAGAGGTCGAGATAGGCATGGGGACCGCGGCCGCGATGGCGCCGCGTGCAGGCCGCGACGCGCGGGCGGCCGAGGAAGAAGCCGGCGGTGTTGAGCTCGTCGCGCCGGCGGAGGTAACGCGCCAGGACGACCTCGGCGTTCGTATCGATGTCGAGGGCGGGCATCATCGACGGGCTCGAAGGGAAGAACGGGTCGAGGTCGTCGCGCTCCCCGGCCACGCCGATGCGCTCGGCGACGGCGTCGTAGTGCGGCCGGAGGTCGTCGAGACCAAGTGACATGGCGCGCAGCTCGTCGTCCGAGAAGGGGAAGACGCCGGCGCTCCACGCCGCGCCGAGGCCGCCGCGGGCGAGGCTCATGGAGACCGCGAAGTTCTCGGCATGCACCGGGATGCGGTCGGCGGCCTCCGCGAGCACGTACCCCCGCGGGGGTGTGAGCTGCGCGCCGACGCGCACCGCGCCGAACGGGATGCCCTCGAAGCGCTCGCCGAGGAAGTAGCGGTGCTGCTCCGGGTCGGTGCGGCGGATCTCGGAGAACGGCTTGCGGGGGATCAGCCCGGTGTAGTGGCGATCCTCGTTCCCGTAGTCGAGCAATACGACCCGGCGCCCCGCCGCGACCAGCGGCGCGGCGGCGTTGACGCCCCCCGGGCCCGAGCCCACGATGACGACGTCGGTCACGCGCGCGAGCGGGCGGCGGCGGCGTAGACGAGCACCCCGACCGCCGCCCGCACCACGGCCAGCGTCGCGAGCCCGAGGACGCGCAGCACGAGGGACACCGGGTGCACCGTGCGGGAGAGGAACTCCTCGGCGAAGGCCGGCGAGGCCTCGAGCACGGCCGCCATCACCAGGATCTTGTTGCGCAGGAGGCTCCCCGGCCGGAGCAGACCGGCGGCACCGTCGAGGAAGGAGATGCTCCACGGGTGTCGCCGCGCGAACGCGATCACGGCGGCGTCGGATCCGGGCGCCGTCCCGCCGAGGAGGATCCGGTTCGCCTCCCGGTACCGCTCGACCAGCTCCCGCGGCGGCTCCCGCCCGACCAGATACCGCCCGAAGAGCCGTCCTTCCAGCTCCAGCTCTTGATCCTCCGGCTCCGGCACGCCGAGCCCTCAGCCCCCGGTGCCCCGCCCCGCCACCTCGGCGAGCCGGTCCCCGGCGTATTTGCTCCACGGCGTGGTCGGGAAGCTGGCCCGCGTCTGCTCCCAGGCGGCGCGCGCACCGTCGAGGTCGCCCAGGTGCAGGCGGCAGATGCCGACATGGTAGAGCGCCTCGGGTACGTTCGGCGCCTCGGGGAAGGTCGCCATGAGGCGCTGGAAGGTCTTCTCCGCCTGGCGCCACTTCTCCTGCCGGAAATAGATGATCGCCTCGAAGTACGTCGAGTGTATGGCGGTTGCCGATAGGGGCGCCAAGCGCTGCGCCTCGCGGAAATCCGGCGCGGCCTCGTCGAAGCGGGAGGCGTCGTAGAGCCGCTGGGCCCGGCGGTAGACCGCGTCCGCGTTCGGCACGTACAACACCACCGCAGCGCTGGTGAGCAGGACGGCGCCGAGGCCCAGGCCGCCCCCGAGCACGCTGCGCCGGGTGCGGACGCTCCAGCTCTCGCTCCGCCGCAGCAGGGCGAGCACGGGCTCGGGCGCGTGCGTGCGGAGACGCTCCCCGAGGCCGGTGGCCAGGGTCCGCCCGAAGGGCAGAAGTCCGAGCGCCAGCAGGAGGAGACCGAGCGCCGTCAGGGCGTGGCCGGCGCTCGCCCAGAAGCCGCCGCCGAAGACGAGGTCGAGGCGCTCGCCGCGTGGCACGACCAGCATGAAGCTCGGCCCGGCGAGCCACACCTTCTCGCCCGTGAGGCTGCGCCAGCGCGGGTGGTACGAGATCCGGACCAGCACCGGGTGGCCCGGCCGGCAGCCGGTCACCGTGATCCGGTCGGGGGCTTCCATGCGCTCCTCGAGCACAGGCGGCGGACCGAGGGGCCGCCGCGGCAGCTCGCCCCTGACGTCGTCGACGACCCCGGCGAACAGCCCCCGCTCGTCGTCCGCCACGTCCTTCGCGAACACCGGCGTCGGGTCGTCGGGACCTGCGCGCATGAACCAGCGGTAGGAGTCCTCCTTCCATGTCTTCGTCCGCACCAGCACCGGGGCGAGCTCGAGCGGCACCACGTAGCGATTCGCGTTGTCGCGCAGGCGGTAGATCTCGAACGGCCCGACGGTCTTCTCGTGCACGAGGCCGGGGTTCTGCGCCGCCGCGGCCTTCACCACGGGGCTCCGCAGGATGAACTGCGAGACGTTGAACATCCGCAAGTGGCGGATGCCACGGTCGAGGTCCAGCCGCGAGCACCCGTAGTCCGGAAAGGGGCACGAGACGTCCTTCGAGATCTCGGACTGGATCCAGAAGACGAAGGGCGAGGAGGGCGAGCTCTGCATGTAGAGCCCCTCGAGCGTCGAGCGGCCCGAGAAGAGCGGCAGGTCCTCGAACGCGCGCACCGTGCCGAGCGACTCGTTCTCGGCCGAGTGCTCGTAGACGACGCGCGGGTCTCGGAAGTCGCCGCGGACGTGCTCGTTGATGGCGTGGAAGACGGGCCACGTGACCTTCTTTTCGAACCCCGAGTAGTTCCAGGTGATCCACGAGGGGATGAAGCTCACCCGGGACTGCACGAACGGCAGGATCACGAGCGCGCCAGCCACGGGCCATATCTCCGCTCCCGGGAGGAGCGCCAGGAGGTGGCCGAGCCCGGCGGCCGCGGCGAGGCAGAGCCCGAGCTGGATGAACGGCCAGAACCGGATGTCGACCACGTGGAAGGAGTGCCCCGTCACCCAGAAGAAGAGCGCGATCGCCATGGCCCACAAGAGCGTGCCGAGCGGGCGGGGGAAGGCCGTCCGGCGCACCACCGAGAGCACGAGCAGCACGAGGGTCGTGACGCCGGTCACGATCGCCGCCGGCCAGAGGATCGGCGGCAGGACCTCGCGCCATCCCGTGATCGGCCAGGAGTGGTTGTAGGCGGTGGTCCAGGGGCCGTAGCCGAAGAGCTGGAGGAGGAAGAAGCCCATCAGCAGGACGCCGAGCCCGTGCGCAGCGACGAGCGTGCCGACTCGCCGCCACCATTTGTGCGTCGAGACGAGCTCGGCGAGCGAGGCGAAGCCCGCCCAGAGGAGGGTGTACCCGTGCGAGAGACCGATCAGTGCGACCAGGACCCCGCACCCCACCTTGCCCCGCCCGCCGTCGATCGCCCGGCGGAGGGCGCCGATGAAGAGCACCGCGAGCGCGAGCCCGAGCGAGAACGCGAACTCGCCGGCGAGGGTCGAGGGGATGTTGCCCCCCCACATCGAGTTCGCCTCCATGAAGATGAAGGGCAGGGTGGCGAGCGCGGCAAGCGCCGGTCCGGGGAACGGCACGCGCGAGAGGCGCAGCGAGAGGTAGGCGCACACGGGGAGGAGGAAGAGCCCGAGCACGGTGATCAGCTTGAAGGCGACCGCAAAGGGAATCACGGTCGAGAGCGCCGCCATCAGGAGGAACGGCAGCGGGAAGTAGAACTGGAAGAGCGGATAGCCGGCGTAGTTCCCGGGGCACCAGCCGATCACCTGGCCGTGTGGCAGGAGCACGTGGCGCATGTAGAAGGCGGGGTAGTAGTGCGTGCCCATGTCCCCGCCGCTCGTGGTCGTCGGCGTCAGCATGACGGCCGCCGGGAAGTAGGAGCCGAGGAAGAGGAGCGCGGTCGCGATTGCGGCCAGGTCGAGGAGCGTGCGGGCGAGCAGGCGGAGGCGGCCTCCGTCGGTCACCGGCCGGTCTCCGCGCGCCGGCTCTGCGAGGTGATCGCCCGCCAGAGCAGGACCCCGAGCCACGCCGCGACGAGGACCCCGGCGACGATCTCGAACCACAGCCGCCACTTCTCGAGGAACGACTGCGCGGCCTCGATCTCGACCATCCCCTGCCCGGCCACGGTCTGGTGGACGCCGTCCTCGTCGTACTGCACCTGGGCGAACAGCGGGTAGCGGCTGCCGACCAGCGCCGTCCGGTTGACGATCGGCGCCGTCACGGTGCGCTCCTCCCACGCCGCGAGTCTCACCTCCTGCGTCGGCGCCGTCACCTCGATCCCCTCCGGCGCCACCACGCTCACCGACGCCTGGCGGGCCACGCCGGCCAGGTTCTTGACCCGGATGCTGAGCGTGCCCGAACTCGACAGCGGGTCCGCCTTGAGCTCCGACACCGCCACCTTCGCCGGGGGCGGGCTGCCGACCGTGACCAGCCCCAGGTGGACCGCCTGGAACGGGTACTGGTTAGCGTCGGTGTAATCGACGGCGATCTGGTACGGCCAGCGGCCGGTCCCGAGGCCGCCCACCGGCAGCGTCAGCGCCGCGTCCATCGACGTCCCCGGCGCGAGCGAGGGACGGAGGTCGCCCCGCACCCGGTGCTCGCCGAAGACGAGGACGGCGGCGACCGATTGCGCGCTCTCGTCGCCGACATTGCTCACCTTGACCTGCGCCGAGAGCGCGCCCTCGCGCAGCTCGACCAGGGGCGCGATCGAGATGCTGATGCTTCCGGCGGCCGCCGGGGCGGCGAGGCAGAGCGCGAGCACGGGCGCGCCGACTAGAGCGAGCTGTCGCTGGAGCCTCATGGGGCGCGTAGATTGGCACAACTTCCGGCCGCGGAAAACCGCCGCCGGCATCAGTGGCAGACGAGGCGGGTCCCGCTGCGCCGGCTGGCGCACGACCCGGCGTCGAAGCTGCGCCGGCCGCAGGAGCCGGCCTGGCCCGCCTTCGCGTCACCCAGCAGGACCGTCACGGCGAGCGGGAGATCCGAGAAGAAGAGCGGATAGGAGCCCTTCCGCCCGGTCACGCTCACGTCGACCCCGGGCACGCCGCCCCGGGTGTCGTCGACGATCGCGAGCCTGCGGATGCCGCCGACGCTGCCGGCCCGATCGCGGTAGAGCCAGCGGCCGTGGCGTGCGATCCAGTGCGCGCCCGGCGGGAGGGTGAGCGCGAGCTCCCCCTCGCCCGTCCCGTCGTCGACCAGGAGGCTCATGCCGGTCGCGGACGGGTCGAGCGTGGCGACGGCGCTCGGGATGGCGAACTCGGCTTCGAGCGAGAGCCGGTCGCGCCCGGGGGCGCCGTGCCGGACCGAGAGCAGGCTGCGCAGCCAGAGCGTCTGCCCGGAGCGCATGATCTTGCAGGCCTCCAGCCGGCAGGTCGGCGAGCAGCCGTCGCCCGCGACCGTGTTGCCGTCGTCGCACTCCTCGCCCGGGTCGAGCACGCCGTCCCCGCAGCGCGGTTCATGCTGGCACGTCGCCGAGCACCCGTCGCCCGACACCGTGTTGCCGTCGTCGCACTCCTCGCCCGGGTCGAGCACGCCGTCCCCACAGCGGGGCTCGCGCTGGCAGGTTGCCGAGCACCCGTCGCCCGACACCGTGTTGCCGTCGTCGCACTGCTCGCCGGGGTCGAGGATGTGGTTGCCGCACACCTCGCGCTGGCAGCTCGGTGAGCAGCCGTCGCCCGCGACCGTGTTGCCGTCGTCGCATTGCTCTCCCGGGTCGACGACCCCGTTGCCGCAGTTGCCGATGGGAACGAGGCAGCCCGCTCCCGCGATCGTGCTCTTGATCTCCGCACTCACCACGGCGCCAAAGACGAGGTCGATGTCCGCGAGGCCGCCGCACTGCAGGTGGCAGTAGCTCATGATGGTCCCGCGCGAGCAGACGACCGGTCCGGCGTAGCAGTTGGGCTCCTGGTTGTAGCACTCGTCGACCGGCGGGCCGTAGCAGTGCGTATGGGGCGTGCCGAGGTTGTGGCCGATCTCGTGCGTCACCACCAGCACGTCCCAGACCTGCGTCGGGTCGGAGAGGTCGAAGTGTCCGTAGACCTGCGACACGCCGAAGAAGTAGAGCGGCTCGCACACCGAGCCGACGTACGCGATGCCGCCCTGCACCGCCTTGCCCGAGATGAAGTGGACCAGGTCGTGCGACCCGGCGATCGCGTTCATGCCGTTGGCCGGGTTGGTCCAGTAGTTGCGCACCTCGTCGAGTTGCTGGTCGGGCAGGGTGGCGTTCCACGGGTCGGCCGCCGTCGGCCAGAGACGGATGTAGGAGAAGCGGAGGCGCACGCTCAGGTCGCGCTCGTCGATCGCCGAAGAGGCGGCGGCGAGCGACGCCAGGTAGTCGAGCGTCCCCGCATCGGAGCCGAACTTGGCCCACAGCTCGTGGTCGGTGTCGATGGCGGCGTCGGCCTGGACCAACCCTGCGGACGCGTACGCGACGCGCGGCTCGAGGCCGGCGGCCGCACGCGCGCCCCGGTTCACCACCAGGGAGTCCACCTGGTCGCGGTGGCGGTCGTTGGCGCAGAAGTTCCCGGGCGGTGGGTAGGCGGCCGGGTCGACGTCGCGCAGCGCGTAGCTCCGGTGGCGGCCGCGGCGGTCGGGGCCGAAGGGATAGACCGTGTCGTGCGCCGCCACGAACCCGCGCACGTGGTCGCGGGCGGCGATCAGGAGCACGCGCGAATCGGGCTCGCCGCGCACCGTGCCCGTGAAGTAGACGTGATCGGGCAGCTTCACCTCGCGCACACCCCGGTCGTCCACCGCCTCCACGCGCGCCCCCGGCGCGAACGGCTCGAAGCGCCGGAGCTCCAGGTCCGCCGTCGCGTCGCCGCCCAGGGGGAAGCCCGGCACCACGGCCGTCGTCCGCGTCCGCAAGTCCGCGAGCGCCGTCCGCGAGAGGGCGAGCGTGCGCCCGCGCGCCACGCCGCGCGGCAGCGAGTGCGGCGCGGGCGTGGCCGGACTCAGCAGATTCCCGGCGCCGGCAACCGGCGCCATGGCGAGTGTCACGGCAAGCGCCTGGGTGAGGGCGGCGAGGGGCCGGCAACGGAGCACGGGGGGCGGGCAGAGCAACCCGCATGCCCCCCGCGCGCGCCCGCCGGTGCGAGCGCCGCGTCAGGCGCGGCGGCGAAATAGTGTCGCTCGCGGCCGAACGCCGCCCACTCCCTGCCGCCCAGGAGTCCGTCCGGGCTCCTAGTCGCGCGGCGTGAGTTTGGCGCCGAGGCCGCGCAGGCTGCGGAGGTAGACGCCGGTGCCGGCCGCGACGAGGAGCCCCAGCGCCCCGCGCAGGCCGGCGAGCGCCTCCCCGGTCCGGGCCATCTCGTTCAGCTCCCAGGCGGCGTAAGCGAGCGCGCAGAGGAGCGCCGTCACGATGAAGATGCGGTGGACGGCGGCGACCGGACCGGGCCCGCGAGGCGTGGTGGGCATGTGCGTCCATGATATGACGGCTCCAGGCATTGCAAGGAGGTGCGCGTATGGACAGTGTCCGGCCATTCATCCCGAGGAGGCGGCCACGGTTGGCGAAGGTGATCGTGCAGGTCACCGTGACGAACGATCGCGACCCGACGCGCAGGAAGCGCTTCAGCGCACTCGTCGACACGGGGGCGTCCGGACTTGTCCTCCCGCTCGCCTGGAGGGAGGAGCTGGGCGATCTGGAAGCTGCGGCCACGGTCCAGCTCGAGACGGCCGATCAGCGCGTCGTCACGGCCGACGTGTATGGGCCGGTGTGGATCCAGATCGAAGGATTCAGGAGGATCGCCGACGAGGTGATCTTCCTCGAGATGGAAGAGGGGCCACGGGGCTACCAGCCGCTGGTTGGCTACACGGTGCTCGAAAAGTCGGGGGCGGCAGTTGACATGGTGTCCCACCAACTGATCGCGCGGAAGTACTACGACCTGAAATCAGCCGCTGTCGCTTGACCGGCGTCGCGCGGGCCGGGTACGGTCGCCCGCTGGAGGACCTGCGCCCATGCAGTTCGGCATCTTCTACGAGCACCAGCTCCCCCGGCCCTGGCGGGAGGACAGCGAGGCGCGCCTCATCCGCGAGGCGCTCGAGCAGGTGGAGCTGGCCGACCGCCTCGGCATCGACTTCGCCTGGGAGGTCGAGCACCACTTCCTCGAGGAGTACTCGCACTCCCCGGCGCCCGAGGTCTTCCTCGCCGCCTGCGCCGCACGCACCGAGCGCATCCGCCTCGGGCACGGCATCGTGCTCATGCCGCCCGGCTACAACCATCCCGCGCGCGTCGCCGAGCGCATTGCGATGCTCGACCTGGTCTCGGGCGGGCGGGTCGAGTTCGGCACCGGCGAGTCCGCCTCGCGCATGGAGCTCGAGGGCTTCGGCATCCCGCCCACCGAGAAGCGCGCCATGTGGCGCGAGGCGGTCGCGCAGGTGGCGCTCATGCTCTCGCAAACCCCCTACCCCGGCTACGATGGCAAGTACTTCAAGATGCCGCCGCGCAACGTGGTGCCGAAGCCGGTGCAGAAGCCGCACCCGCCCATGTGGCTCGCCTGCTCCTCGCGCCCCATGATCCACCTGGCCGCGCAGCTCGGGCTCGGCGCCCTCACCTTCGCCTTCGTCGACGTGGCGGAGGCGAAGCACTGGGTGGCCGACTACTACGACACCTTCAAGCGCGAGTGCACGCCGATCGCGCAGGCGGTGAACCCGAACATCGCGATGGTGACCGGCTTCAGCTGCCACGACGACCCGGCCGAGGCGGAGCGGCGCGGGCTCGAGGGCTTCCAGTTCTTCGGCTTCGCCCTCGCGCACTACTACCTCCTCGGCGGGCACGTCCCCGGGCGGACGAACGTGTGGGAGCTCTTCCGCGGGAACCAGATCCCCCTGCCCGGGGGCAGCGGCGGCATCGGCACGCCCGAGCAGGTGCGCGGCGCCATGCACCAGTTCGAGGAGGCGGGGGTCGATCAGACCGTCTTCATCCAGCAGGGCGGCAACAACCGGCACGAGGACATCTGCGCGTCGCTCGAGCTGTTCGCGGCGCGCGTCATGCCGGAGTTCAAGGAGCGGCACGCGGCGCGCGAGCGGCGCAAGGCGGAGGAGCTGGCACCCTACGTCGAGCGCGCGCTCGCGCGCCGGACACCGCCGCGCGAGCCGGGCGAGCTGCCAGTGGTGCAGGCGTACGGGCGCGATCTCGTGAGCGGGACGGGGCAGTATCCGACGGCGGAGGGGCGCTGATCGCGCCGCTCGTGGTGAACCTGCGCCACCCGGTCACGGCCTTGACCCATCTCTTCCGCGCGCACTAGAAGCAGGGTGCGGCGGCCAGCGCATCGCCGCCCGCGGAGGACCCCCATGAGCGGCACGAACGCGCAGCAGCGCGTCACCAAGACCTTTCCCGTCTTCGACTGTGACGCACACGTCAACGACCCCGACGAGATCTGGCGCGACTACGTCGAGCCCGCATACCGCGAGCTGGTGCGCCGCTCGTACTGGAAGGACGAGCACCAGGCGGTGCTGAACGGGCGGACGCCGGTGATCGGCGGCGCCGCCTACGACTTCCCGGGCTACAATCCGATCTGCCTCGCCGGGCCGCAGATGTCGAAGAAGATCGCGCGCAAGCTGCAGCAGATCGGGCTCACGCCCGAGCAGAAGAAGTATGTCGAGCACCCCGGCGCCTACGACCCGAAGGCGCGTCTCCGCGAGATGGACCTCATGGGGATCGATCAGGTGATGATCATCCCCACCATGATGGTCGCCAACTTCCCCTTCGTGGAGAACGTCGACGGCGCCTACGCCTTCGCGCGCGCCTACAACAACTGGGCGCGCGACTACTGCGCCGCGGCGCCCGAGCGGCTCTTCCCGGCCGGCTGGCTCCCGCTCCAGGACCTCCAGTACACCTGCGAGGAGCTCGAGCGGATCGCGAAGATGGGCTTCCGCGTGGCGCTCATCCGCCCCATCGACGCGCGCGGCCGCTACCCCAACTACATCTTCCCGAGCTTCACCGGCGGGTCGCCCACCAACACCATGGACAAGGTGTTCCGGAAGTTCGAGGAGACGGGGATCGTGCTCGGCATGCACACCTTCCCGGCCCTGAACCCCGAGATCGGCGCGGAGTTCCGGAAGGCCATCCCCGGCGTGCCCATGACCTCCCCCGGCGAGCTCGTCGCCCGCGCGGGCGAGATGCATCTCGGCGGCCGCATGGTCGACGTGCAGACGCTGAGCTTCATCTTCGAGGCCGTGGCCTGGCTGGCGCAGGTGCTCCTCTCCGGCATGCTCGACCTCTACCCGAAGCTCCGCATGGCGATCTTCGAGTCGAACTCGAGCTGGCTGCCCCAGCTCCTCGAGCACTGGGACCGGCTCTTCAAGCTCTACGCCAACGAGCGGCTCTTGAAGACCGACCGCCTGCCGAGCGAGGCGTTCTACGCGCAGTGCTACATCGCCTTCGAGTCGGACGAGACGCCGACCTTCCGGCAGTGGGACCGCTTCGAGAACGTCGGCGTGTGGTCCTCGGACGCCTATCACCACGACGGCGCGGACTCGTGGAGCGCGATCCGCGAGATGCGTGCCGCCGGCGTGCCGGAGGCCGTGCAGGCGAAGCTCCTCGGCGCCAACGCGCGGCGCATGTACGGCATCGAGGGGACGCTCTGCGTGAGCGAGGAGCCGCCGCCGCTCGAGCGGCCGGCCTGGTTCCCCCAGGGCGAGGAGCTCGAGCGCTGGGCGGAAGCCGAGGCCGATCCGCGTGCGCACGGCATCACCAAGTTCGACCTCGCCAAGCTCGACCCGCGCCTCCTCATGCAGGCGCTCCGGCCCTACTGATGACCGTCGTCGACGTCGACACCCACGTCTACGAGCCGACCGACATCTGGGAGAAGTACCTCGAGCGCGACTACCGCGTCGTCGCGCGCAGCGCCTTCTGGCACGAGACGGACGCGCACGGCCTCGAGACGACCATCCTGAACGGCCGGCGGGCGCGCTCGCTGCGAAGGAGCGGGATCAACCGCCAGGCTTGCTGGCGGCCCGGGATGACGCCGGAGCAGATCGGGCAGCTCGATCCCGACGAGCGCCATCCGATCACGCCGGGCGCGCAGGATCCCGCCGCGCGTCTCCGGGACATGGACGCGATGGGTGTGGACCGCGCGCTCCTCTTCCCCACCCTCTTCGCGGAGCACTTCCCTCTCGTCGGGAACCCCGACGCGGCGTGGGCGCTGGCGCGCGCCTACAACGACTGGCTCTGGGACTTCGCCGGCGCGGACCGCCGCCGGCTCGTGCCCGTGGCGCTCCTCCCCATGCAGGAGCCGAGCTTCGCGGTGCGCGAGCTCGAGCGCGCGGCGGCGCACGGCTTCAAGGCGGCCTTCGTCCGCCCGGTCTTCTTCGAGGGCCGCTTCCCGAACCACCCGACGTACGACGTCCTCTGGCAGCGGCTCGAGGCGCTCGAGGTCGCGGCTTGCATCCACCCCTCGCCAGGGAGCACCAACCCGGAGTGGAGCGGCGCCGGGCCCTTCGTCGAGCGTGTGGCGGCGAATCTCAAGATCGGGCACCCGATCGCGGAGAGCGTCGCGCCCTTCATGGACACGTCGACGTTCCTCACCGCCGTCGCCTTCTACGGACACATGGAGATTTACCCGAAGCTCAGGCTGACGCTCGTCCACGCCGGCGCGGCCTGGGTGCCCCTCGCGCTCGAGAAGTCGGAGACCTACCTCTGGCTCTTCTCCGGCATCCGCGACGTGAGCCTCGAGCCCGACCACGTGTTCTTCGCACGGCCGTCGCTGGTGAGCTTCGACTCCTGGGAGACGCCGGTCGCGCGCATGCCCGACGTGTTCGAGAACGTGGCGGCGTGGGGCTCGCGCTATCCCAACCACGACACGGGAACGGTCGAGGAGGCGCGGGCGACGCTCGGCAAGCACGGCGTACCGGAGGCGACGGTCGGGAAGTACCTGGGCGGGAACGCGCTGCGGCACTTCGGGCTGGGGTAGGTCCATGCGAGCCGCATCCCCGCCCGCGCCTGCAGCCGCTCAGGTGGGCGCCGCGCCGTCGCGGTAACCCCATGCCTGCACCACGCGGGGCAGGCTCAAGACGGTGCGACGGTCTGCGGCGACTGCGTGCAGGTCGTGGATTACGCGGTCGACCTCGTGCCGGGAGGCCAGACCGTCCGCAAGCACGGAGTCGGCAATGCTCTCCATCGTGATCGGGGCGATCAGCTTTACCTCACCTTCGATCCCTGCCGGCTGCACGACCTTCATCTGGACGTTCCGGTAACCGGAGTCGAGCAGAAACTCGGGCAGCCGCGGCCCGATGTTGGGATCTGCGCCTCTTCTGTGCACCACCTGCGTGTAGAGCTCGACATACCGCCAGAACGCCGGGCTGTCTGGATGACAGAAGTGCCCGCTGAAGTCGATGTCCTCGACGACTGCTACCCCTCCGAGGCGGAGCACCCCGAGCATCCGCCTCAACGCCCCGCCCGGATCACTCAGATGCGTCAGCACGAACCGCGCGTACACGAAATCAAACTCCGCTCCTTCCCCGATCTGCCCAACGTCCGAC
>VBKJ01000205.1 GCA_005879795.1 Deltaproteobacteria bacterium | reverse complement strand
CGTGCTGCTCCTCCCGCACGGCTACGAGGGCCAGGGCCCCGAGCACTCGAGCGCGCGCCTCGAGCGCTTCCTCGAGCTCTGCGCCGAGGACAACATGCAGGTCTGCAACCTGACCACCCCGGCGCAGTACTTCCACGCCCTCCGCCGCCAGATGCACCGGAGCTTCCGCAAGCCGCTCGTCCTGATGACCCCGAAGAGCCTGCTTCGCCACAAGCTCTGCGTCTCGTCGCTCGAGGAGTTGACGCAGGGCGGGTTCCGGACCGTGATCGACGACATCGCGCTCGGCGGCGCGCCCGAGGCCGGGGTCACGATCGAGCGCGGCGGGGTGCGGCGCCTCCTGCTCTGCAGCGGCAAGATCTACTACGAGCTCCTCGCCGCGCGCCGCGAGCGCGCCATGGACTCCGTGGCGCTCGTGCGGATCGAGCAGCTCTACCCCTTCCCGGCGAAGGAGCTCGACGCCATCTTCGCCGCCTACCCCGAAGCGCGGCAGGTGTACTGGGTGCAGGAGGAGCCGTGGAACATGGGCGCGTGGCACGTGATGTACCGGCGGCTCCGGCGCATCCTGCCCGAGGACCGCTCCCTCAACTACGCCGGGCGCCCCGAGGCCGCGAGCCCCGCGACGGGCTCGTTCAAGCTCCATCAGGCGGAGGAGCGCGACCTGGTGAACGCCGCGCTCGCCCGCTGAGGGGCGCGGAGGCGGAGGGTGGCATGCCGTTCGAGGTCCGCATCCCGGCGCTCGGCGAGTCGGTGACCGAGGGGGTCATCGTGCGCTGGGCGAAGCAGGACGGCGAGGCGGTCAAGCCCGACGACATCCTGCTCGAGCTCGAGACCGACAAGGCGAGCATGGAGCTCCCCGCCGAGCGCGCCGGCGTGCTGCGCATCGTGAAGGCGGCGGGCGAGAAGGTCGCGGTGGGCGAGCTGGTCGCGCGTATCGAGGAGGACGGCGGCGTGCGCGCCGCGGCAGTCGCCGCCGCGCGGCCGCCCGCCGCGCCGGAGGCGCCGAAGCCGGCCCCGGCGGCGCCGCCGCGACGACTGGCGCCCGCCGAGGCCGAGGCGGAGCCGACCGCCACACGCGCCGGGGGACCGCTCAGCCCGGCCGTCCGCCGTCTACTCGCCGAGCACGATCTCGACCCGACCCTCGTCCCGGCCTCCGGCAAGGGCGGGCGGCTCACCAAGGAGGACGTGCTGGCATACCTCGAGCGCAGCGCCCGGCCCGTCCGCATCGAGGTGCCGCCGGCGCCGCAGCCGTCCGCGACCCTCGCCGAGGGCGAGGAGCGGGTGGCGATGAGCCCGATCCGCCGGCGCATCGCCGAGCGCCTCGTCCAGGCGCAGCAAACGGCGGCGATCCTCACCACGTTCAACGAGATCGACATGAGCGCCGTGATCGCGCTCCGCGCCGAGCACAAGGAGCGCTTCCAGAAGCAGCACGGGATCGGGCTCGGCTTCATGTCGTTCTTCGCGCGGGCCTGCATCGCGGCGCTGCACGACATCCCGGTGGTCAACGCCGAGATCCGCGGCGCCGACATCATCTACAAGAAGTTCGTCCACCTCGGGGTGGCGGTGGGGACGGAGCGCGGCCTCGTCGTACCCGTGCTCCACCATGCCGAGCGCATGTCGTTCGCGGACATCGAGCGCGAGATCGCGCGCCTGGCCGGTCTCGCGCGCGACGGAAAGCTCAAGCTCGACGACCTCGCCGGCGGCACGTTCACGATCTCCAACGGCGGCGTCTACGGCTCGCTCCTCTCCACACCCATCCTGAACCCGCCGCAGAGCGCCATCCTCGGCATGCACAAGATCGAGAAGCGGCCGGTGGTGGCGGACGAGCAGATCGTCGTCCGGCCCATGATGTACGTGGCGCTCTCCTACGACCATCGCCTGGTGGACGGCGAGCAGGCGGTGACCTTCCTGGTGCGCGTGAAGGAGCGCCTCGAGGACCCGGAGCGCCTGCTGCTCGACGTCTGATGCCCGCCGAGCGCTTCGACCTGGTCGTCATCGGCGCCGGCCCGGGCGGCTACGTGGCCGCGCTGCGCGCGGCGCAGCTCGGCATGCGCGTCGCCTGCGTGGAGAAGGACGAGGCGCTCGGCGGCACGTGTCTCAACGTCGGCTGCATCCCCTCGAAGGCCCTCCTCGACTCGAGCGAGCTCTACCGCCAGGCGCAGATCGGCCTTGCCGCGCACGGCATCAAGGCGAGTGGCGTGGCGCTCGACCTGCCCGCGATGATGGCGCGCAAGGACAAGGTGGTGCGCGGGCTCACGCAGGGGGTCGCGGGCCTCTTCAGGAAGAACAGGGTCGAGTGGGTGGCGGGGACGGCGCGGCTCGAGCAGGGGAAACGGGTCGTCGTCGGCGAGCGCGCGCTCGAGGCCGAGCGCGTGCTGATCGCAACCGGCAGCGAGCCCACGCCCCTCCGCGGCCTTCCCTTCGACGGCGAGCGCATCGTGAGCTCCACCGAGGCGCTCGCGCTCGCGCGCGTGCCGGAGCGCCTGCTCGTCATCGGCGCGGGCGCGGTCGGGCTCGAGCTGGGATCGGTGTGGAGCCGGCTCGGCGCCCGGGTGACGGTCGTCGAGTTCCTCGACGCGATCGTGCCCACCATGGACCGCGGCATGGGGACGCAGCTCAGGCGGGCGCTCGAGAAGCAGGGCCTCGCCTTCCGCCTCGAGACCTCGGCGACGCGCGCCGAGCGCACCGAGCGCGGCGTGCGCGTCACGCTCGAATCGAAGGGCCAGACCTCGCTCGAGGAGGCCGACGTGGTGCTGGTGGCGATCGGCCGCCGCCCGTACGTGGAGGGCCTCGGCGCGCGCGAGGCGGGCATCCCGCTCGACGCGCAGGGCCGCGTCACGGTGAACGAGCGCTTCGAGACCAGCGTGCCGGGCGTGTACGCGATCGGCGACGCGATCCCGGGGCCCATGCTCGCGCACAAGGCCCAGGAGGAAGGCACCGCCGCGGTCGAGCTGATGGCCGGCCTCGCCGGCCACGTGAACTACGACGCCATCCCGAGCGTCGTCTACACCTGGCCCGAGCTGGCGAGCGTCGGGCTCTCCGAGGAGGACGCCGCGCGCCGCGGGCTCGAGGTGCGGGTGGGGGCCTTCCCCTTCATGGCCAACGGCCGCGCCCGCTGCCTCGGCGAGACCGAGGGCGGCGTGAAGGTGCTCGCCGACGCGAGGAGCGATCGCATCGTCGGCCTCCACATCCTGGGCCCGCGCGCCTCGGACCTGATCGCCGAGGCTGCGCTCGCGGTCGAGTTCGCCGCCAGCGCCGAGGACGTGGCCCGCACCGTGCACGCGCATCCGACGCTGCCGGAGGCGGTGAAGGAGGCGGCGCTGGCCGTCGCCAAGCGCGCGCTGCACGTTTGATGACCGCGCCCGCTCAGCCCACGGTGCGCGTCGTCCAGTACACTCCCGCCAGCACCGTGGCGCCGCCCACCGCCTGCGCCGGGAGGAAATGCTCGCCGAGGAGCGCAGTCGACAGGAGCGCGGTCAGGACCGGTACCAGATAGACGAACACGACCGTGCGGCCGACACCGACCGTGCGCACCCCGACCAGGAAGAACTGGCCGGCGATGACCGACGACAGGACCGCCATCACCACGACGCCGGCCACGGCCGTCGGCGTGGCCGCCGCCAGCTGGGCCCACGGGGATTCGCCGCGACCGAGGACGTAGAGCGCGGCGGCGCCGAGCGCATAGATGACGCAGTTCGTGAAGGCCGGGGTCAGGTGCCCGACGACGCGGCGCGAGGTCAGGTTGAAGGTCGCCCAGGTCGCCGCCGCGGCGAGCGCCACGAGATCGCCCGAGCCGAGGGACAGGGCCGCCAGGTGCGCCGGGTCGCCGCGCGTGATGACGGTGGCGGCGCCGGCGAGCGCCACCAGGACGCCGAGCAGGCGACGGCGGTCGAGGCGCTCGCCCACGAGCGGCGAGAAGAGGAGCGTGAGCACCGGGTTCAGCGCGATCAGGAGCGCGGTGTTGGTCGCGCTGGTGCGGGAGAGGGCGAGGAGGAAGAGCCACGGGTAGAGCACGCCGCCGCACACCACCATGAGCGCGAGCGGTCCGGCCGCGCGCCCGAGGCCGTCGGCCGGGCGCTGGCGGAGCGCGAAGGGGAGGAGGATGGCCGCCGCCACCGCGTAGCGCCAGGCGGCGACCACGAGTGGCGACATCGCGCCGAGCGCGAGCTTCCCGGCGACGAACCCGGCCGCCCAGCCGACGGTGGCGACCGAGAGGCCCGCGTACGCGAGCGCGGGCGGGGTCGGCCGCGCGGGGCCCATGCGTCCCGCTTAGCATCGCGCCCGAGACGTCGGAAGCGCGCTTCGATGACGGTGGAAATTCTCCCCTCGCTGGGCTACCCCATGTCGCCATGCCGCCGCAGTTCATCTTCACCATGCGCCAGGTGCGCAAGATCACGCCGCAGGGCAAGGAGATCCTGAAGGGCATCTCGCTCGCCTTCTACTCGGGCGCGAAGATCGGCGTCCTCGGCCCGAACGGCGCGGGCAAGTCGACGCTGCTGCGCATCATGGCAGGGGTCGAGCCCGACTTCGCGGGTGACGCGGTGCCGGCCGAGGGCATCCGCATCGGCCACCTGCCGCAGGAGCCGGTCCTCGACCCGACGAAGAACGTCCTCCAGCACGTCGAGGAGGCCGTGGCCGAGACGCGGGCGCTGCTCACGCGCTTCGAGGAGCTCTCCACGAAGCTCGGCGAGCCGCTCCCCGACGCCGAGATGGAGAGGGTGCTCGCCGAGCAGGCGCGCGTGCAGGACGCGATCGACGCCGCGAACGCCTGGGAGCTCGAGCGCACGCTCGAGGTGGCGATGGACGCGCTCCGCCTCCCGCCGGGCGATGCGGACGTGGCGACGCTCTCGGGCGGCGAGCGCCGGCGCGTCGCGCTCTGCCAGGTTCTCCTCCGCCAGCCCGACCTCCTCCTCCTCGACGAGCCCACCAACCACCTCGACGCCGAGTCGGTCGCATGGCTCGAGCGCCACCTCCTGGGGTACCCGGGGACCGTGGTCGCGATCACCCACGATCGCTACTTCCTCGACAACGTCGCCGGCTGGATCCTGGAGCTCGACCGCGGCTTCGGCATCCCGTGGGAGGGCAACTACTCCTCCTGGCTCGAGCAGAAGGAGCGGCGGCTGGCTCTGGAGGAGAAGGAGGCGTCGGCCCGCCGGCGCGCGCTCGCGCGCGAGCTCGAGTGGGTGCGCATGGCGCCGCGCGCGCGCCAGGCGAAGGGCAAGGCGCGCCTCGCGCACTACGAGGAGCTGCTCGCCCAGGACCAGATGGCGGCGGGGCGCGAGGGGCCGGTGCGCATCACGATCCCGCCCGGGCCGCGCCTCGGCAACCTGGTGATCGAGGCGAAGGGGGTGCGCAAGGGCTACGGCGACGAGCTCCTCATGGACGGCGTCAGCTTCATGCTGCCGCGCGGCGGGATCGTCGGCGTGATCGGCCCGAACGGCGCGGGCAAGACGACGCTCTTCCGCATGATCGTGGGGCAGGAGCAGCCCGACGCCGGTACGCTCCGCATCGGGGAGACGGTCGTGCTCGCGTACGTCGACCAGAGCCGCGAGACGCTCGTCGGCGAGCACAGCGTGTGGGAGGAGCTCTCGGACGGCGGCCGGCCGACGATCATGGTCGGCAAGCGCGAGGTCAACTCGCGCGCCTATGCGGCCGCCTTCAACTTCACCGGCCCCGACCAGCAGAAGAAGGCGAAGGACCTCTCCGGCGGCGAGCGCAACCGCCTCCATCTGGCGAAGCTCCTGCGCCGCGGCGGGAATCTCCTGCTCCTCGACGAGCCGACCAACGACCTCGACGTCGACACGCTGCGCTCGCTCGAGGACGCGCTCGTCGACTTCGCGGGCTGCGCCGTCATCATCAGCCACGACCGCTGGTTCCTCGACCGCATCGCCACCCACGTCCTCGCCTTCGAGGGCGAGAGCCGCGTGGTGTGGTTCGAGGGCAACTACCAGGACTACGAGGCCGACCGCCGCCGCCGGCTCGGCGCCGAGGCCGAGCGGCCGCACCGCATCAAATACCGCCGCTTGACATCGTGAAGCGGCCCGGCGCGGGGTGGGAGGCCCCGCCGCCGCGACCTTCGACGAGGCCGTACGCGCCGTTCGACCGAGGTTGTTCGCGCGGCGGCCGAGGAGCGGGAGCGCCGGCGGGGCCTCCCGCCCCGCGCCGCGCAAGGTCTACTTCTTCACGATCTCGAGCAGCTCCACCTCGAACACGAGCGGCACGCCGGGCCCGATCTGCGGCGGCCGCCCTTGGTCGCCGTAGGCGATGTCGGAGGGACAGACGAGCTTCGCCTTGCCGCCGACCTTCATCATCTGGAGCCCCTCGGTCCAGCACTTGATGACGCCGTTCAGCGGGAAGGTCGCCGGCTCTCCGCGCTGGACGGAGCTGTCGAAGACGGTGCCGTCGCTGAGCGTGCCCGTGTAGTGCACCTTGACGGTGTCGGTCGCCTTGGGCGCGTCCCCGCTGCCGGCCTTCAGCTCTCTGTAGACGAGCCCCGAGCCCGTCTTCTTGCGTCCTCGAGGCGCGCTCGACCGCGGCCATCGCTGCCTTCTCCCAGGATTCGGTGCTGGTCCCGACCAGCTCGATGATCTTGTAGACGCTCTCCGCCATGGCGGGCTCCTTTTTGGCCTTCTTGGAGGGGGCCTTCCCGGAGGCGACCTTCATAGCGCTAGTTCGCCGCCTCGAACAGCCCGGCCGCGCCCATGCCGCGGCGGCGACCGCGAGCGCCATCATCGTCCCGAGCAGCATCGTACGCATCGGTCTTCGGCTCCTTTCGTCTGCTACCGACTCACCGTACACGAGTCCCCTCGCCGCCCATCCGGCGGCCGGCTCCGAGGGTGCGGACCGGTGCGCGGCGGCGCGCCGCTCGCGATCACTCGCCCTCGTACTTGAAGGCGTCCTCGAGGCGCGCTCGACCGCGGCCATCGCTGCCTTCTCCCAGGATTCGGTGCTGGTCCCGACCAGCTCGATGATCTTGTAGACGCTCTCCGCCATGGCGGGCTCCTTTTTGGCCTTCTTGGAGGGGGCCTTCCCGGAGGCGACCTTCATAGCGCTAGTTCGCCGCCTCGAACAGCCCGGCCGCGCCCATGCCGCCTCCGATGCACATGGTGACGATCCCCCAGCGCTTCTTGCGCCGACGCAGCTCGTTGAGCAGCGTCCCGACCATGCGGCTGCCGGTCATGCCGTAGGGGTGGCCGATCGAGATCGAGCCGCCGTTCGGGTTGAGACGCTCGGGGTCGATGCCGAGGCGGTCGCGGCAGTAGACGACCTGTGACGCGAAGGCCTCGTTCAGCTCGACGACGTCGATGTCCTGGAGCTTCATGTCCGCGTGCTTGAGCAGCTTCGGCACCGCGAAGACCGGCCCGATCCCCATCTCGTCCGGCTCGCAGGCGGCGAACACGCAGCCGCGGAAGAAGCCGAGCGGCCGCACGCCGAGCGCCCTGGCACGCTCGGCCGACATGATGAGGGTGGCCGAGGCGCCGTCGGAGAACTGCGAGGAGTTCCCGGCCGTGACCGTGCCGCCCTCCTTGAAGGCCGGCGGCAGCTGGGCGAGGCCCTCGAGCGTCGTGTCCGGGCGGTTGCACTCGTCGCGGTCGACCACGACCTCCTTGCGCGACTTCTGACCCGTCGCCTTGTCGGTCACCTCCATGGTGACCTTCATGGGCACGATCTCGTCCTTGAACTTGCCGTCGCGCTGCGCGGCCGCGGTGCGCTGCTGGGAGAGGAGCGCATACCGGTCCTGCGCCTCGCGGCTCACCTTGTAGCGCTGGGCCACGATCTCGGCGGTCTGGCCCATGGGCATGTAGATGGCGCTGTGGCGGTCCTTGAAGTAGGGGTTGAAGAGGTTCGTCTTGTTGAAGTCGTTCTGCAGCATGGTGATCGACTCGAGGCCGCCGCCGATGATGACGTCGTAGCCCTCGACCTGCACCATGTGCGCGGCGACCATGACGGCGTTGAGCCCCGAGGAGCAGAAGCGGCTCACGGTGCCGCCCGGGACCGTGACCGGCAGCCCGGCCAGCAGCGCCACGTTGCGCCCGGTGTTGAAGCCCTGTGGGCCCTCGGGGAAGCCGGTCCCCATGATCACGTCCTCGATCTCGGCAGGGTCGAGCTGGGGGACCTTCTTGAGCAGGTCCTTGACGCAGTGGGCGGCCATGTCATCGGGCCGCGTCAGGTTGAACGAGCCACGGAAGGACTTGGCGAGCCCGGTCCTCGAGCTCGCTACGATCACTGCATCACGCATGACGGACTCCTTCGTTGAGTGGGATACGTAAGCCGGATTAGTCGCAGGATCGGGCCGCCCGATGCAAGCCCGGGCTGGGGCGGGCGACGGCTGCGGGTTGACGGGCCTGGTCGGGGCGGCCGAGGTGCGCGAGCGTCCGTGCCCGCCACCCCTCTGACCCCCCGGGGCGCCCCGAGGCGCTCCTCGACGTGCTCGCCCGCCGGCTGACGCGCCGGCCCCGGCCGAGGCGACCGAGGATCCCGGCACGCGCGACGTCGAGCCCTCAGCGCGCGCGCAGCTCGAGGCAGGCGATCTCGCGCGGCGTGAAGAGGCGGATCCGCTGCCCGGTGAAGCCGAGGCCGCGGTTCACGTAGAGGGTCGCCTCCCCGTCGCGGTAGAGGCCGCGGTCGAAGGCGGTGATGAACTCGGCCACGTTGCGCGGGCGACGGCTGGGCCAGGGCAGCGCCAGCTGCCCGCCGTGGGTGTGGCCGGAGAGCACGAGCGCGGCGCCGTGCCGCGCCGCCTGCGGGAAGCAGTCGGGCCGGTGGGAGAGCACGATGACGGGGCAACCCGCGGGCACGCCCGTAGCGAGCGGCGGCAGCGCCGGGTGCTCGAGCACGCCGCGCGCCCAGTCGCGCCCGAGGTCGTCGAGGCCGACGAGCGTCAGCGCCGCGCCGCGGATCTCGAGGTCGACGCGCTCGTCGCGCAGGACGCGGAACGGCGTCAGGTGGCGCAGCGCCGCGGTCACCCACTCGGCGCCGGCCCAGACGTCGTGGTTGCCGAGGGTCACGAAGACGCCGTGGCGCGCGCGCAGGCCGGCGAGCGTCGGGAACGCCTCGGTGCACGTCTCGGGTCGGTCGACCAGGTCGCCGGTCAGGCAGATCAGGTCCGGCGCCAGCGCGTTCACGCGCTCGACGTGCCCGGCGAGCTCGGCCGGGTCGAGGTGCGGGCCCAGGTGCAGATCGGAGAGGTGGACGATGCGGAGGCCATCCAGGGCGCGCGGCAACCCGCGCACGGGGACCTCGAGGCGAGTGACGGTGAGCGCCCGTCGGCCGAAGGTGTAGCCGTAGAAGAGAAGGCCGCCCACCGTCGCAAAGCCCGCGTTCACCAGCCAGTAGTACGCGCGCGCGAGGCGCGGCGCGGCGACGAGCCCGCCGACACTCCAGAGGAGACCTGCCAGGGCCAGGAAGAGCGCCAGGAAGATCGAGCTGAAGGCCACCGGGACGTAGATGCGGAGGGTGGCGTCGAGCACGGGCCGCGGGCGGCGCGGGCGGGTGACGATCCAGCGGTTCAGCGCGTAGATCGCGAGCGGTGCCAGCCCGTGTGCGGCGCGCGGCAGGTGCACCCCCGCGATGAAGAGCACCCACGCCGCGCACGCCCACTCGGCGAGCGCGACGAAGCCGAGCAGCAGACGGAAGAACGAGCGGAAGAAGACGCGCTTCGCCCGCTCGCCCAGGGCGAGCGGGCGGGCGAGCGGCTCCGCGGCCTCCTCGGTCCACGCCATCACGCGTGCCGCGTCGTGATGCCTCCGTCGACGGGGATGACGGCGCCGGTCAGATACGCCCCCGCTCGCGAGGCCAGGTAGATCGCCGCGCCCGCCAGGTCCTCCGGCTCGCCGATCCGCCCGAGCGGGCACGAGGCGATGATCGCGTCGCGGAAGCGCTCGAGCGTCTCGTGCATCATCTTGCTCTCGAAGGGGCCGGGCGCGATCGCGTTCACGGTGATGTTCTGCGGGGCGAGCCGGTGGGCGAGGACGCGCGTAAGGTGGTGCACCGCCGCCTTGCTCGAGGAGTAGGCGTAGGTCTCGAGGGAAGGGACCTGGAGGCCGTCGATCGAGCCGATGTTGATGACACGCGCCGGGTCGCCGGGCCGGGCGCCGCGCTCGAGCAGTGGGAGGCAGGTGCGCGTCAGGTGGAAGACCGCCTTCAGGTTGAGCGCCAGTACCTTGTCCCACGCCGAGTCGGGGTACTCGGCGAGCGACGCGCCCCAGTTGGCGCCTGCGTTGTTGACCAGGACGTGGAGCGCCGTCTCGCGCCGGGCGAGCGTGTCGGCCAGGCTGCGCGCGCCGGCCTCGCTCGAGAGATCGGCGGGGAGCGAGACGCACGTGCCCTGCCGCGACAACTCGGCCGCGACCTGGTCGCAGACGTCCGCCTTGCGCGAGGAGATGTAGGTCCTGGCGCCGGCCTCGACGAACCCGCGCGCGATCATGAGCCCGATGCCGCGCGAGCCGCCGGTCACGAGGGCCACCTTCCCGTCGATGGAGAAGAGGTTCGTCATCGGAGGCACCATGCCGCGGCGGGGCGAGGAAGGGAAGGGCCCGGTGTGTCGCCGACGTCGCCTGGCACGCGTGCTACGGCTCGCGGCCGGTCCTCCCCGGCCTGGCCGGGCTGCGCGCGGCTGGGGGGATGTGATCGCTGGACCGAACGGCACCGCGCCCGCCGTCGGGCGCGCAGATGTCTCCCGCCGTGTGAACCACCTGGACCGTCTCCCGCGCGCTGTGAAGCGGCGTTCACAGCGCGCAGCGTCCCGCGGGCCTTTCCGAGAGGTTTGCAACCGGCATGGCGGTTGCTTCGTGTCGCAGACCCTCGAAGAGACGCGCCGTGCCATGAAGCGCGATTGGGGAACCGCCGTCGTCGTCGATCCGCTCGAGCTCAAGAGGCTCAAGGACGACTGTGCGAGGCTTCGCGCGGCTTGCAGATGGCGCGCGGGGAGTATCTTGTGCCTGCTCGTTGCGAGCCTGGCGCTCGCCGTGGTTGCTCGCTCGCAGCTCTGGCACGCGACGAAGCTCGATCGCGACCTCCGTGACGGCCGGCGGAGCGCGCTGCGCTCGAGTCGCGCGCTCGCCGCCATGGCCTGGAGCCACGAGCGCATCCTCTCCGCGACCGAGCAGACGCCCCTCCTCGGGACGAAGTCCTGGGGGCGGCGCTTCGGGGTGACGAACTACATCCCCCGCAGCCCGAAATACGGGAAGTTCAACGACGGGCTGACCGCGACGCTCACCAAGGCCGAGCCGAGCGCTCGCATCGTGGCCGTGGACCCGGCGCTGATTCCCTACGGCTCGTGGGTGTGGATCGAGGGGCTCGGCTGGTACCGGGCCGAGGACTGCGGAGGGGCCATCAAGGGCTTCCGCCTCGATCTCCTGGTTGCAACGGAGAAGGAGGCGACGCAGTTCGGGAAGCAGGAGCGCTTCGTGCTCGTCGTGCCGCCCGGGCCGAAGCCGGCCTCGGAACTCGCTGCGCCGCTCCGCATCGCGCGCGGCGGCGCGTAGACACGCCGGACGCCCCGGCCAGCCGCGGGCCGACATCGACCCGCCGCGATCTCGACGCCGTGCGAGCGGCGGGCGCGGGCCCTGCGGCCCCCCGCTCGTTGCTCCTCGGCCGCGGTCCCGCTAGGAGACGCCCATGGCGGAGCAGAAGGCGACCAACATCGTCTGGCACGAGGGCGCCGTCACGCGGGCCGATCGCGAGCGCCTGAACGGGCACCACGGCGCCACGGTCTGGTTCACCGGGCTGTCGGGCTCGGGCAAGTCCACCATCGCGGTGGCGCTCGAGAAGAAGCTCTGGGGGCGCGGTGTGCGCGCCTTCGTCCTCGACGGCGACAACATCCGGCACGGGCTCAACAAGAACCTGGGCTTCTCGCCCGCCGACCGGACCGAGAACATCCGCCGCATCGGCGAGGTGGCGAAGCTCTTCACCGACGCCGGCATGGTGGCGCTGACCGCCTTCATCTCGCCCTACCGCGCCGACCGCGACCAGGTGCGCGCCATCATGCAGCCCGGCGACTTCGTCGAGGTTCTGATCGACTGCCCGCTCGAGGTCTGCGAGCAGCGCGACGTGAAGGGGCTCTACCAGAAGGCTCGCGCGGGACAGATCCCCGAATTCACGGGCATCTCGGCGCCCTACGAGCCGCCGCTCCACCCGGAGCTGACCCTCCACACCGACCGGCAGGATGTGGAGGAGAGCGTGCGCCAGGTGCTCGCCCACCTCGAGCAGCGCGGGGTCGTTCCCCGCGAGGGCCGGGCCATCTGACCTCGTCCTCCCGCGCAGGAGGGATGACCCGGCGGCGCGCAGCAGGCAAAACGGGCCGGGCGGCCGCACGTCCGTGGATGGTCGGCCCCCTCCCGGTCCTTAAGAATTGATTGACAAGTGGTGCCCTCTCCAGCTAAATGTTCCGGCTAAAGGGCGTTCTGCCTTATGAGATTCGCTGAACACTCGAACGTCGAGCTGGACGAGATAGACCTCCGCATCCTCGGGCTGCTGCAGGAGGACTGTCGCACGTCGCTCGTCCGCATCGGTGAGCAGGTAGGGCTCAGCGCCCCGGCCGTGCTCGAGCGCATCAAGAAGCTCGAGGCCGCGGGCATCGTCACCGGTTACCGCGCCATCCTGGACGCGCGCCGGCTCGGCCTCGACATCACCGCCTTCATCGGGGTGCTCATCACGCACCCGAGCCGGATCGGCGACTTCGAGCGCCAGGTGGCCGCGCTCAGCGACGTGCTCGAGTGCCACCACGTGACCGGCGAGCACACGCTGCTCCTCAAGGTGAAGACCGAGAACACCTCGTCGCTCGAGCGCCTCATCAGCCAGATCCGCTCGCTCGATGGCGTGTCGCGGACCGAGACCATGGTCGTCCTCTCGACGCACACCGAGCGTGTGCAGCTCGCGCTCCACCCCGCCGAGCCGGCGCCCGCGCACCCTGGCAAGCGTGCGCGGCGGAACGGTGAGCGCCAGGCGCACGCGGGGAGAGCCTAGCATGCGCGAACCCAGGCCCCGGTGGCTCCTCGATCCGCGGACGGAGCGCGATGCGTGCGGCGTCGGTTTCGTCGTCAACGTGAAGGGCGAGCGTTCGCACGACATCATCGAGAAGGGGCTCACCGTCCTCCAGAACCTGACCCATCGCGGCGCGTGCGGCTGCGACCCGCTCACCGGAGACGGCGCCGGCATCCTCGTCCAGGTGCCCGATGCCTTCCTCCGCCGCGAGTGCGCCGCCGAGCGCATCGCGCTCCCGGCGCCCGGCACCTACGGCGTGGGCATGGTCTTCCTGCCCGAGGAGGCGGGGCAGGCCAGCGCGTGCGTCGCGCTGCTCGAGAAGGTCGTCGCCGAGGAAGGCCAGGTGCTCCTCGGCTGGCGGCGCGTGCCGGTCGACACCGCGGCGCCCGGGCCGCTCGCGCGCACCGTGCTGCCGCAGATCCAGCAGGTGTTCGTCGGCGCTGCGGACGACGCCTCCGACCAGGACGCGCTCGAGCGGAAGCTCTACGTGATCCGCAAGCGCGTCGAGCAGCTCGTGCGCAGCTCGGGCATGCCGCACTCGGAGCGCTTCTACGTCCCGAGCCTCTCCTCGCGCACCATCGTCTACAAGGGCCTTCTCCAGCCGCAGCAGATTCCGGCCTTCTACCACGACCTCTCGGACCCGCTCTTCGTCTCCGCGCTGGCGCTCATCCACCAGCGTTTCTCGACCAACACCTTCCCGTCCTGGGACCGCGCCCACCCCTACCGCTTCATCGCGCACAACGGCGAGATCAACACGCTGCGCGGCAACGAGAACTGGATGCACGCGCGCCAGGCGCTCTTCGCCTCGCCTCTCTTCGACGACGTCACGAAGCTCTTCCCGATCATCGACCCGACCACCAGCGACTCGGGCAAGTTCGACAACGCGCTCGAGCTCCTCCAGCGCACGAGCCGTTCGATCGTGCATGCCGTCATGATGATGATTCCCGAGGCGTGGCAGAACCACGAGAGCATGAGCGCGGCGAAGCGCGCCTTCTACGAGTACCACGCCAGCCTCCAGGAGCCGTGGGACGGCCCTGCCTCGATCGCCTTCACCGACGGGCGGGTGATCGGCGCGGTCCTCGACCGCAACGGGCTCCGCCCCTCGCGCTACGTCGTCACCAAGGACGGCTTCGTGGTCATGGCCTCCGAGGTGGGTGTGCTCGACATCCTGCCCGAGAACGTCCTCCACAAGGACCGCCTCCAGCCGGGACGCATGTTCCTGGTCGACACCGAGCAGGGCCGCATCGTGGGCGACGAGGAGCTGAAGGAGGGCATGGCGGCGCGCCGGCCGTACCGCCGGTGGCTCGACGCGAACCTGACGCGCCTGGCGGAGCTCCCGCCGCCCGAGCAGGTGCCGCCCGATTACGAGCCGGCGACGATCCTCACGCGCCAGCAGGCCTTCGGCTACACGATCGAGGATCTCCGCCTCCTGATGACGCCGATGGCGCTCAATGGCCAGGAGGCGGTGGGCTCGATGGGGACGGACACGCCGCTCGCCTGCCTGTCGGATCACCCGCAGCTTCTCTTCAACTATTTCAAGCAGCTCTTCGCCCAGGTGACCAACCCGCCCATCGACCCGATTCGCGAGGAGCTGGTGATGTCGCTCGAGACCACCATCGGCCCCGAGCAGAACCTCTTCGAGGAGACAGCGCTCCACTGCCGGCAGCTGCACCTGAAGAGCCCGACGCTCTCGAACGAGCAGCTGGCGCAGATCAAAGCCCTCGACGACGGCCACCTGCGCGCCACGACGCTGCCCATCCTCTTCCCGAAGCGCTCGGGCGGGGCGGGGCTGCGCGCCGCGCTCGACGACCTCTGCGCGCGCGCCTCCCGGGCGGTCGCCGACGGCTGCACCGTCCTCGTCCTCTCCGACCGCGGCGTCGACGACGGCCACGTGCCCATCCCGAGCCTCCTCGCCACCGCGGCCGTGCATCACCACCTGATCCGCGAGGGCACGCGCATGCGCTGCGGCCTGGTCGTCGAGTCGGGCGAGCCGCGCGAGATCCAGCACTTCTGCCTCCTCCTCGGCTACGGCGCGGGGGCCGTGAACCCCTACCTCGCCTACGAGACGCTGCGCGACATGGTGGCCGAGGGCATCCTGAAGGACGTGGACGCCGCCACCGCGGTCAAGAACTACACGAAGGCGGTCGACAAGGGCGTCCTCAAGGTGATGACCAAGATGGGCATCTCGACGCTCCAGAGCTACCGGGGCGCGCAGATCTTCGAGGCCATCGGCCTCAACTCCGAGGTGGTCGAGCGCTACTTCACCTGGACCGCGTCGCGCATCGAGGGGGTCGGGCTCGACGTGATCGCGCTCGAGGCCGAGCTGCGCCACGAGCACGCCTACGTGGTCTCCCCCTCGCTCGACGGCGACCTCGACGTCGGCGGCCAGTACCAGTGGCGCCGCCGCGGCGAGCACCATGCCTACAACCCGACCACGGTCGCCAAGCTCCAGCACGCCGTCCGCGCCGCCAGCTTCAAGATGTTCAAGGAGTACACGGCGGCGGTGAACGACGAGAGCCGGCGCCTGTGCACCATCCGCGGGCTCCTCGGGTTCAAGCCGGGGAAGCCGATCCCCATCGACGAGGTCGAGCCCGCCGCCGAGATCGTGAAGCGCTTCAAGACCGGCGCCATGTCGCTCGGCTCGATCAGCCGCGAGGCGCACGAGAACCTCGCCATCGCCATGAACCGGATCGGCGGCAAGTCGAACACCGGCGAGGGCGGCGAGGACCCGGTGCGCTACCAGCGGGACCCCAACGGCGACTTCCGCCGCAGCGCCATCAAGCAGGTGGCCTCGGGCCGCTTCGGCGTGACCAGCTACTACCTCGTCAACTGCGACGAGCTGCAGATCAAGATGGCGCAGGGCGCGAAGCCCGGCGAGGGCGGGCAGCTCCCCGGCCACAAGGTCGATCAATACATCGCGAAGATCCGCTACTCGACGCCGGGCGTGGGGCTCATCTCCCCGCCGCCGCACCACGACATCTACTCGATCGAGGACCTGGCGCAGCTGATCCACGACTTGAAGAACGCGAACGACCGCGCGCGCGTGAGCGTGAAGCTGGTCGCCGAGGTGGGCGTGGGCACGGTCGCGGCCGGCGTCTCCAAGGCGAAGGCCGACGTCGTCCTGATCAGCGGGGACTCGGGCGGCACCGGCGCCTCCCCGCTCACCTCGATCAAGCACGCGGGCATCCCCTGGGAGCTCGGGCTCGCCGAGACGCAGCAGATACTGGTCGCCAACGACCTCCGCGGGCGCATCCGGGTCGAGACCGACGGGCAGCTGAAGACCGGGCGGGACGTCGCCATCGCGGCGCTCCTCGGCGCCGAGGAGTACGGCTTCGCCTCGGCGGCGCTGGTCGCCTCGGGCTGCATCATGATGCGCGTCTGCCATTTGAACACCTGCCCGGTCGGCATCGCGACCCAGGACCCGGTGCTGCGGAAGAAGTTCGAGGGCAAGCCCGAGCACGTGGTCCACTTCATGACGTTCATCGCCGAGGAGCTGCGCGAGATCATGGCCCAGCTCGGCTTCCGCACCGTCGACGACATGATCGGGCGCGTCGACAGGCTCGACGTGCGCGACGTCTCCGCGCACCGGAAGGCGAAGGGCGTCGACCTGACGCAGATCCTCTACACCCCGCACGTGCCGCCCGCGGTCGCGCGGCGCTGCGTCCAGCCCCAGGACCACGGCCTCGAGAAGGCGCTCGACAACGCGATCATCGCGCGCTGCCGCCCGGCGCTCGAGCGGCGGGAGCCGGTCCGCTTCGAGCTGCCGATCACGAACCGCAACCGCACCGTCTGCACCATGCTCTCGGCCGAGATCTCGCGCCGCTGGGGCGCGGAGGGCCTCCCGCCCGACACCATCCACATCAAGTTCACCGGCTCCGCGGGTCAGAGCTTCGGCGCCTGGCTCGCCGACGGCGTCTCGGTCGAGGTCGAGGGCGACGCCAACGACTACTTCGCAAAGGGGCTCTCGGGCGGGCGCGTGGTCGTCTACCCGCCGAGGAGCGCCACCTTCGTCCCCGAGGAGAACATCATCGTCGGCAACGTCTCGCTCTACGGCGCGACCGGCGGCGAGGTCTTCCTGCGCGGGCAGGCGGGCGAGCGTTTCTGCGTGCGCAACTCGGGCGTGACGGCGGTCGTCGAGGGTGTCGGCGACCACGGCTGCGAGTACATGACCAAGGGCCTCGTCCTGGTGCTCGGCCGCACCGGCCGCAACTTCGCGGCCGGCATGTCGGGCGGCGTCGCCTATGTCCTCGACGAGGACGGCAGCTTCGAGAAGCGCTGCAACAAGGGCATGGTCGCCCTCGAGCGGCTCGACGAGAAGGACCTGGCGGTGGTGAAGACCCTCATCCAGCGCCACTTCGACTACACGCACTCGGCGGTCGCCTGGCGGCTCCTCTCCGGCTGGAAGGAGACCGTGAAGCAGCTCGTCAGGGTGATGCCTGTCGAGTACCGCCAGGTGCTCGCCAAGCAGCACCTCGACACCGACGAGGCTCGCCTCGCCTCGATCTGATCATGGGGAAGATCACCGGCTTCCTCGAGTTCGAGCGCGAGAAGGTCCACAAGGAGCCCGTCCCGGAGCGCCTCAAGCACTGGCGGGAGTTCGAGGAGCGCACCCCCGACGAGGTGCTCAAGCGTCAGGGCGCACGCTGCATGGACTGCGGCATCCCCTTCTGTCACAAGGGCTGCCCGCTCGGGAACATCATCCCCGACTGGAACGACCTCGTCTACCGCGGCCGCTGGCGCGAGGCGATCGACCGGCTGCACTCGACCAACAACTTCCCGGAGTTCACCGGCCGCATCTGCCCGGCGCCCTGCGAGGAGGCGTGCGTCCTCAACATCAACAACGACCCGGTCACGATCAAGAACATCGAGAAGCACATCATCGACCACGCCTGGGACGAGGGCTGGGTGACACCGCTCGTCCCGCCGCGGCGCAGCGGGAAGCGGGTGGCGGTGGTGGGCTCGGGGCCTGCCGGCATGGCGTGCGCGCAGCAGCTCGGACGCGCTGGGCACCTGGTCACGCTCTTCGAGCGCGACGACCGGATCGGCGGGCTCCTCCGCTACGGCATCCCCGACTTCAAGATGGAGAAGTGGCACATCGACCGCCGCATGGAGCAGATGGCGGCCGAGGGCGTGACCTTCCGAACGGGCGTGCGCGTGGGCGTCGACGTCCATGCCGACGAGCTCCGGCGGGCGTTCGACGCCATCGTCCTCTCCTGCGGAGCGACCCAGCCGCGCGACCTCCCCGTGCCCGGGCGCGAGCTCGGGGGCATCCACTTCGCGATGGAGTTCCTTCCCCAGCAGAACAAGGTCGTGGCCGGCGACGAGGTGCCGGGCCAGATCCTGGCAACGGGGAAGCGGGTCGTCATCCTCGGCGGCGGCGACACCGGCTCCGACTGCCTCGGCACGTCGAACCGCCAGGGCGCGGTCTCGGTACACCAGTTCGAGCTCCTGCCCGAGCCGCCGAAGGACCGCCCGCCGCTCGCGTGGCCCAACTGGCCGATGATCCTGCGCACCTCGTCGTCGCACGAGGAGGGCGTGATCCGCGACTGGAGCATCAACACGAAGCGCTTCTCGGGCGACGAGCGCGGCAGTGTGAAGAAGCTCCACGGCGTCCGCCTGGAGTGGGCGCAGGACAACGGGCGGCCGCTGATGCAGGAGATTCCCGGGAGCGAGTTCGAGCTGGACTGCGACCTCGTCCTCCTCGCCCTCGGCTTTCTCGGCCCCGAGACGGACACGATCGTCTCGCAGCTCGGCTGCGAGCTGACCGAGCGCGGCAACCTGAAGGCCGGGCCCGACTATCAGACGACGGTGCCGGGCGTGTTCGCGTGCGGGGACGCGCGGCGCGGGCAGTCGCTGGTCGTGTGGGCGATCTGGGAGGGGCGCGAGGCGGCGCGCGGGGTGGACGCGTACCTGATGGGCGAGACGTTTCTGCCGGCCAGCCCGGATGTGTAGGTTTCATCCCGGCGTCTAGCGCGCAGGTGGGCGACGGGCGCGTCCGACGTGACCCGGGGCATGAACAACGGCCGTCCGAACACCCTGCCAGCCAGCGCCTCGAAGTCCCGGTCGTGGTCGATCACGGCCCGACCGACGATCGCCACGTACTGGCCGGGGTACCGCCGGAGCAGACGGGCTCGGTTCTCGGCGTACCACTCCATGCCGTCGCGAAGCTCGCTCTCGAGCGGATCGTCCGTCGCCCCATCTGCCTCGAGGGACCGTGCGAGCGCATCGGACACCAACGCCGCCAGCGTCGAGCCTCGGCGAGCCGCGCGAGCCTTCGCCTCGCGCACCAGTGCCGTCGGGACGCCGCGCAGGTAGAGCGTCGTCGACTCGCGACCATGCGGCATGCGACGCCGCGAACATGCGTGAGCAGTGTCGTCAAGGAGACGCTCGCCTACGGCCGACACAGCCGCGGGGCTGACTCGCGCGAGAGCGTGCGCAGCTCAGCGGTAGCGCGCCCCGACCCACGCCGTCACGAGATCCAGGAGGATGAAGGTCAGCATCCCCGCGGCCAACGCCTCGATGATCGTTCGCCGAACTGTCCAGACCTCCTGGGGACGCTCGTCGAGCCGGGACACCATCGGGAAGCTGACGATGAAGTAGCACGCGTAGACGAGGGCCCCCCAGCGGAGCGCCCAGGCGAGATCCTCGTAGCGGAACTGGTCGGCGAGCGACGGCGAGGTGGTGAGCGAGATCTCGGCGCGGGCCCAGAACCACGCGGCGGCCGCGACGACCAGCGCGCCGACCGCCGGATGGACGTTCAAGCACGACGTGCGCACCCGGCGCATTACGACGACCGCCGTCGTGTGGTAGGTCAGGAAGAAGTAGTGGGCGTGGAGGTACATGATGACCGGCACGCCCTGCTTTCCGGAGCCGACCAGCGCCGAGTCGAACGTCCAGTGCAGATTCGGGTAGTTGTAGACCATGCCGAGGACGTCGAAGAAGTATTCGGTCAGGAAGTACGTCCCGATCGCCGAGTAGACGAGGATCCAGACGTTGAACTTGAACCAGTAGGCTTCGTACCAGCGCCGGGTGGTCGGCGCGTGGAGCATCGCGGGGACGACCCAGGCCGGCGCGAAGATGGCGAGCGTGACGAGGAGGTTGCCCAGATCGCCGAGCCGGTCCCCGACGCGTGTCCGCTGGTAGACGCCGAAGGCGATCATCCAGATGGGCGAGTAGGCGAGGAAGAACCTCTCGCCCCAGGCTTTGTCCGGATTGGCGGAGAGCCAGCGCACGCCCGCCTCGTCCGCGACCGGGACGCCGGCCACAGCGTGGGTCGCCATGCCCGGATTACCTCACGGTCCTCTTTCCTTGCCAACGCCCCCGGCCGCCGCCAGCCCGATCCGCTGGTTGAAAGGGTCCCGCACGGCGGAGTAGACGGGGTCGATGCCGGGCGGCGGCGCGTTCGTCGAGAACCTCCGGACGATGATCGACGCGGGCCGTGCCTTCGGCCGCCATCCGCTCTGGCTCCGCATTGCGGAGGGACGGCTCACGCGCTCCGCCCTCCGCCCGTTCGCCGTGCAGTTCTTCCTCCAGGTGCGCGAGTTCCCGCGCGCCGTGAGCGCGCTGCACTCGAGCTGCCCGGACGTCCAGCAGCGGATCGAGCTCGCCGAGAGCCTGTACGAGGAGGAGACCGGCCGCATCTCGGGCTGCAACGTTTCGCACCCCGAGCTTTTCATCCGCTTCGGGGAGGGCGTCGGCGTTCCGCGCGAGGCGATGGTGGGCGGCGTGCCGCTCTCGGCTACCGCGGCCCTCATCGACTGGTTCGAGCGGTCGACCCGGGAGCACCCGTTCATCGAGGGCGCCGCGGCGACGAACCTCGCCGCTGAGGGCCAGGTGCCGGGCGCGTTCGGCCCCTTCGCGCGCGCGCTCGAGCGGCACTACGGCTGCACGCGCTCGCAGGTCGCGTTCTGGGACGTGCACGAGCAGGCGGACCGCGAGCACAGCGCGATCGGCGACCACGTCGTCGTCCGCCTGGCGACCACCCCGACGCTGCAGGCAGACGTGCGGCGGGCCGTCGCACGCGCGCTCGAGCTCTGGTGGCGGTTCTTCGACGGCATCGCAACCGCCACCGACGCCGGCTGACGGGGGGCGACCTACTCGAAGACGATCACGCTCCGCGCCGCCATCCCGCGCCGTATCGCCTCGAAGGCGTCGTTCACACGCTCGAGCGGCAGGCGGGCAGAGATCATCTCGTCGAGGCGGAGCTGCCCGCTCCGGTAGAGCTCGACGTAGCGGGGCATGTCCGTGCGGAAGCGGTTCGAGCCCATCATGCAGCCGAGGATCGTCTTCTCGCGGAGCACGATGTCCGCGCCGGGCAGCTCGACGCTCGTCCCCGCGGGCACGACACCGATCATGACGATCGTCCCGCCCTTCCGCGTCATGCGCACCGCCTGGCGGACTGTCGCCGGCGTCCCGATCGCCTCGAAGGCGTAGTCGACGCCGCCCGCAGTCATCTCGAGGACCTCCGGCACGGGGTTCCCTTCCGCGGCGTTCACGGCGTCGGTCGCGCCGAGGCGTACCGCCAGCTCGACCTTCCAGGCGACGGTGTCGACGGCGACGATGCGCCGGGCGCCCGCGATGCGACAGCCCTGGACGACCGAGAGTCCGATGCCGCCGCAGCCGATCACGGCCGCCGTGCGGACAGCGCGTACCCGCGCCGTGTTGAAGACGGCGCCGAGCCCGGTCGTGACGGCGCAGCCGATCAGCGCCACCCGGTCGAGCGGCACGTCTCGACGGATGCGCACGAGCGCGTTCTCGTGCACCAGCATGCGCTCGGCGAAGGCGCTGAGATGCACGAACTGTGCGATCGGCTCGCCGTCCTTCGCAAGCCGGGGCGCCTCGTCCGCGCCGCGCATGGTCGCCTCGCCCTCGCAGAGGTTCGGGCGCCCGGCGACGCAGTACTCGCACGTGCCGCAGAAGGCCGAGAGGCAGCCGATCACGTGGTCCCCGGGCGCTACGTGGCGCACGTCGCTGCCCACGCTCTCGACGACACCCGCCGGCTCGTGCCCGAGGACGGTCGGCAGCGGGCTCGGGAGCGATCCTTCGAGGACGTGGAGGTCGCTGTGACAGACCCCCGTGGCGGCGGTCCGAACGACCACCTCGCGCGGCCCCGGCGTGTCGATCCGGATCTCCTCGATGCCGAGGGGCTTGCCGATGGCGCGCATCACGGCGGCCTTCATCAGGACCCCCATGTCAGCGGCAGCGACTCGACCCCGCGCAGGAAGATCATCGGCTTCCAGCGCGGCTCGCCGGGCGCGAGCGCCAGGTGCGGCAGCCGCCGGAAGACCGTGTCGAGCACGACGCGCGCCTCGAGGCGCGCGAGCCATGCGCCGAGGCAGAAGTGGGTCCCTGCGGCGAAGGCCACGTGGCGCTCGGGCTGCCGGCGCACGTCGAGCGTGTCGGGGTCGGGAAACTGCCGCGGGTCGCGGTTGGCCGACGCCATGAAGGGGACGACCATGTCGCCGCGGCGAATCGTCCGGCGGCTCCAGGGGACGTCCTCCGTCGCGACCTTTACGGTGGCTGGCACGGGGCCGTCGTAGCGGAGGAGCTCCTCGACGGCGCCGTGGAGGAGCGACGGGTCGGCGCGCAGGAGCGCTGCCTCGGCGGGGTGGCGGAGCAGATGGAAGAGGCCGTTCCCGAGGAGGTTCGTCGTCGTCTCGTGCCCCGCGAACAGGAGGAGGATGCAGTTCGCGACCACCTCGTCGCGCGTCAGGTGGTCGCCCGCGTGCTCCGCGCGGAGCATGAGGCTCATCAGGTCGTCGCGCGGGCGGCGCTCGCGCTCCCGGAGGAGCGCGCGGAAGTAGTCGGCCAGCCCGGCGACGCCGGCGCTCGCCTCGGCGAAGTTGTCGCGCTCGTCGACCGCCCCGCCGAGGTACGCTGCCAGCCGATCGGACCATGTTTTGATCGCCTCGAGATCCTCCTTCGGCGCGCCCATCAAGCCGGCGATGACGATCGCGGGCAGGGGGAAGGCAATCTCCCGGATGAAGTCCATGGCGCCACGCGCGACCACGCGGTCGAGGAGCGCATCGACGGTCCGCTGAATGCGGTCGCGACTCGACTCGAGCTGCCTCGGCGTGAAGGAGCTCTGGAGCAGCCCGCGGAGGCGATCGTGGTCCGGCGGGTCCCGGAACACGAGCCAGTGTCCCAGGACCTCCGCGACCGCCCGCACCGCCGGGCGCTGGCTGGTGTACCGCTCGTCGATCTTGCGGAAGCGATCGGAGGAGAACGTCTCGGGGCGGTCGAAGATCTCGACGACGTCCTCATAGCGCGTCACCACCCAGGCGTCGAGGCTGTCGCTCCAGTGGACGGGTTCGTTGTCGCGGAGCCAGGCGTAGAGTGGGAACGGGTCCTGGACGTTTCGCCGGGACTTGAGATCGAGGTCCGGCCCGTCGCTGGTCTCCCGCACAGCCGAGGATTCTAGCCCGCGCCGGGCTCGTGCCTCAAAGATGCGGCCGCGGCGCCGATTCAGTCCTCGTCGCTCACCGCGGTCGCCCGACGCGCCGGCTCCAGTTCCCGCTGCCCCACATACATGTGAACCACCTGCCGCCAGTCGATCCCGTTCTGGCGAAGCC
The DNA here is from genome assembly GCA_005879795.1 of Deltaproteobacteria bacterium. NCBI lineage: Bacteria > Pseudomonadati > Myxococcota > Myxococcia > Deltaproteobacteria bacterium. The sequence goes on along the minus strand of VBKJ01000205.1, from coordinate 4,418 downwards.
CGAGCTCCGCGCGTGCCGCGTTGAGCCATGCCTCCGGGCCGAGCAGGTAGGGAAGGCAGCTGCCGGTCACGGTGATGTCGTCCGGGTGCGACCAGCCACCGGAGAAGAGGAGACTGCTCGCGTAGCAGCCGAAGCGGAGCCGCTTCCCGGTGTATGTCGGGTGCAGCTTCTGGCGCGGGGGCCGAGCCTCCGGACGCCACTCGCGGGCCTTCGTCACCACGCCATCGTCCATGACGAGGTCGGAGGGGCCGGGGAGCCTCTCGGCTTCCACGATCAGGCGGGTCCTGACCGGCGTGGCGTCGGGCGGCGCGACCTCGGCCCGGTTCGAGTAGCAGAGCGTGCCGTTGGCGTCCCTCCAGCGCCAGACCTCCTCGGCCCGGGCGAGGGGTGGCAGCGCAGCGATCACGAGCAACGCGGCGAGTGTCTTCATCTGTCGTCTCCTTCTTCGTCGTTGCGGGTCGACAGGGCCAGCGTCCCCTTGTCCAGTTGCTACAGCGTTCGCGACGGGACGTCCATATGGGTATGCCATGCGGTCGCGCATGGCATCGTCCCGGGCGCCTTTGCGGCGGCCGCGGAAGACGGCGGGCATCCGTTCGTTCGCCCGGTGGCCTGGCTCAGCCGAGCTCGATCACTAACAAGCGAGACGGCAACATGGCCTGCCGTTCCGGGATTCCTCTCCCGATTGCCCCGCGCTCCCACCTCGACCCCGGACCGAGTGCGGCGCGGAGAGACGCGGCGTCAAGAAAAAAGTCGCTCGCTAATTCGCTCCCGGGAAGTGTCGCGAGACCTCGCATGACATAAGGCGAGCGGCGGCTACGGGCCCGGCCCGCTCGCCGTCGGGGCGGGGCCGCCCTCGCGCGGCAGCGGCAGGCTGGCACGCAGGCAGGCGCCGCCCTCCGGGCCCGACGACAGCGTGACCGTGCCGCCGAGCGCGCGCACGCGCTCGCGGATGCCGATGAGCCCGATCCCGGTCGGGCGGTTGGCACCGTCGCCCACGGGCAATCCGAGGCCGTCGTCGCGGACCTCGAGCCCGAGCTCGTCTCCCTTTCCCGTGAGCGCCACCCACACGCGCTTCGCGCTGGCGTGCCGGGCGACGTTGGTGAGCGCTTCCTGGATGATGCGGTAGACCGCCGTCTCGATCTCCTCCGGCAGGCGCTCCGGGAGCCCGTCGGCGGTGAACTTCGTCGCGATCCGGTGCCGCCCGCGGAAGGCCTCGAGATGCGCCTCGAGCGACCCCGCGAGCCCGTAGAGGTCGAGCCCGGGCGGGCGCAGCAGCTGCGACAGCTCGCGCATCTCGCCCAGGGTCTTGGCGACCAGGCGTCGCGCCTCTGCCGCCCGCGTGCGGAGCTCGCCCAGGTCCGGCGGGAGCTTCCGCTCGAGCAGCCAGAGGTACGACGACACCGCGGTGAGCGACTGCCCGAGCTCGTCGTGCAGCTCGCGCGAGAGGCGACGGAGCTGCTCCTCCTGCACGGAGATGAGGCGCGTGGAGAGCGCGGCGAGTTCGTCCTGGCGCTGGATCAGGCTCGTGCGGAAGCGACCCAGTACGCGCGCGCAGGCGACCGCGAGCGCGGCCCCGATGGCGATCCAGCTGAGGGTGCCCACGAATGACGCGGTGGGGAGACCGTGGCGGCCGAGCGCCACGCCGACGAGCTCGAAGCCGGCGCACACGAAGACGCCGACCAGGATCGTGCGTCGCGTGCTCCACGAGAAGAGGACGGCCCCGGCGATGAGGAGGGTGATGAAGGCGCTCGACATGAGGGCGGGGTAGGTCGGCACCGCGTAGGGCAGGAGGTATAGGTAGAGGAGGAGGTTCGCCGCCAGCCCGAGCACGAAGAGGAGCCCGAGCCCGTCGGCGCGCCGCACACCGAGCCCGGTGAAGCTCGCAATCAGCACGAAGCCGGCCACCGCCGCGTGGATGCCGTAGATGAGGAAGAGGGCGGGCAGCTGGTCGGCGCGGACGGCGAGCGCCTGGAGAGGCAGGAGGCAGAGCGCGGACACGAGCGCGATTGCAGCCGCGACCCGGAGCTGCGGTCGCTGGTCGGTGGGCTCCACTCTGAGCGGGGGATTGGCATGCTTACGTGACAAGGGCAAGTGCACGGCCGCGGCGGCGGTCCGTCCGGGCTCCCGCGAGGGCGGGCGGGTGTCGCCTCCCACGCCGTGCACTCCTACACATCGCGCACCGAATGTCGTAGCAAGGCCGCGCGATGCGGGGGCAGGCAGCGAGAGCCGCGATCGCGGGGGCGCGCTAGGGTGGGCGACACCCATCTGCGTCCCGGTTTCGTCTGCGTCGCGCTGGCGGCCCCAGCCAACCTCCGCGGGGGCACGTTCGTCACGCTCCGGCTGCTCGCAGCGGCGGGGGTCTAGATGCGCCAACACGAGTTCACCGTCGACCTCCCGCATTCGGCGCGCCGGTTGTGGGCGCTCTTCCAGCGCTACGACCTGTGGAAGGAGTACGCGCCCGCCGTGCTGGACGTCGAGATCGTCTATCCCGGCGACGCGGAGGGGAATGGCCTCCTCCGCCGCGTCGTCTACCCCCTGCCCCTCGGCCGCCGCGGCGAGTCGTTCGAGCTGGTGAAGAACGTGCGCGCGAACCAGGGCTACGACTACGTCATGCTGCGCACCGGGCTCTCGGGCTCGATGACGCTCGAGCCCCTCGGCCCGAACCGGACCCGGCTGCGCTTCCGCGAGACGTTCCACATGACGAAGCCTTGGCTCCGCTGGCTCGAGGGCCCCATCTACCGCTTCATCAACAAGAAGAACGAGGAGTCCATGCGCGGCGCCGCGGCGTGGCTCTCGGCCCACCTCGAGTTCCGCCCCGACCTGATCGACCCCTCTTGACCTCCACCCGTCTATTAGCCGACGGCGTCGCCTGGGAGATGTACGCCGTCACCGCGGATGCGTAGGGAGCTCGGCGGGCATCAATTGACTTGGCAGCCGCGTCGGCCTACCTCGCATCTGTGCGCTGCACTGCCTGTGGCACCGAGCTGATCGCCGGCAAGAGATTCTGCCACGCGTGTGGAGCGCGCGTGGCGCTCACCTGCCGCGGCTGCGGCGCCACGGTGTCGCCCGACTTCCGCTTCTGCCCGGACTGCGGGCTCGAGATCGGCTCCGCCGGCGTGCACGACGCGCCGCCCCCGGCGGCCGACGACCCCCTGGCGCGGCGCTCGCGTCACATCCCGGAGGCGCTCGCCGACAAGATCCGCAGCGCGCACACGATCGCGGGCGAGCGCAAGCAGGTGACCGTCCTCTTCTGCGACCTGGCGGGCTCGACCGCGATCGCCGAGCGGCTCGACCCCGAGGAGTACCACGACCTGCTCGACCAGTACCTGGAGCTCGCCTTCCGCGAGATATACCGCGTCGAGGGGATCGTGAACCAGATCGCGGGCGACGGCCTGATGGCTCTCTTCGGTGCGCCGGTGGCGCACGAGGACGCGCCGCAGCGCGCGATCCGAGCTGCGCTCGCGATCGTGGGAGCGCTCGGCAGCCTGAACGAGCGCCTGCGCGGGCGCGGCCTCGAGCTGCAGGCACGGATCGGGATCAACACCGGCCCGGTGGTCGTGGGCACGGTCGGCAACGACCTGAAGATGGACTACACCGCGATCGGCGACACGACGAACCTGGCCTCACGGCTCGAGTCGCTGGCCGCGCCGGGCACCATCCTGGTGAGCGAGGCGACCTACCGGCTGGTGCGCGGCTTCTTCCAGGTGCGGCCCGCCGGGCCGCTCGCCGTCAAGGGCAAGAGCGAGCCGGTGACGGCCTACGAGATCCTGGGCGAGAGCGCGGCCGCGACGCCCATGGCGATCGCCGCCGAGCGCGGCCTGACGCCGCTCGTGGGGCGGGAGGAAGAGCTGGCGCAGCTCCAGGCGTGCTTCCGGCGGCTCGAAGGGAGTCAGGCGCAGGTCGTCGCCGTGGTCGGCGATGCGGGGCTCGGGAAGTCGCGCCTCCTCTCGTGCTTCCGGCGGCTCGAAGGGAGTCAGGCGCAGGTCGTCGCCGTGGTCGGCGATGCGGGGCTCGGGAAGTCGCGCCTCCTCTACGAATTCCGGCGGCGGCTCGAGGGCGAGCCCGTGATCTTCTTCGAGGGGCGTTGCTCCGCGCTCGGACAGGCGGCGCCCTACTTCCCTTTCATCAGCATGTTGAAGCACTACTTCGGTCTCGTCCCCGGCGACACCGCCGACGCCGCGTGCGCGAAGGTAGCCGCCAAGGTGGGCGAGCCCTCGGCCGAGCGGGTGGAGCGCGAGTACCCGGCGCTCGGCCGGCTGCTCGGCATGCGGGCCGGGACGGCCGGCCAGTCCGCGCCCGAGGAGCTCAAACGCGAGACCTTCGACGCCGTGACCCGCCTCCTCCTCGGCAAGAGCCAGCACGCCCCGGTGGTCGTCATGCTCGAGGACCTGCACTGGATGGACGACGCCTCGCGCGAG
>VBKJ01000204.1 GCA_005879795.1 Deltaproteobacteria bacterium | reverse complement strand
GTACGAATACCTGGCATCCGTGGATGACGCCCCAGACGTTCACGGCGAAGAGCCATTCCGCATCCCGCAGCGGGGTGTCCGCGACCGCCCCGAGCGTGCCGACGCCAGCGTTGTTGCAGAGGAGGTCAACGCGTCCGAGCGCCGCCCACGCGCGCTCGGCGAGGGCGTCGACCGACGCGCGCTCCGTGACATCGCACGCGACGCCGATGCTTCGCACCCCGGCGTCCTCGAGCTCCGCCGCAACCTCCGCCGCGCGCGCGGCGTCGACGTCAGCCACCACGACGTCCGCACCGCGCTTGGCGAGCGCCCGGCCGATCCCGCGACCGATGCCGCTCCCTCCCCCCGTGACGACGGCCACCTTGCCTGCGATCTCCATGGAAACCTCCGTCTCGCGTGCGGTCTAGCCCGTGCTCGCTCCGCTCGACTGCACCGCCGTTCACGCCCCTGAAGAGCCCATCATTCACAGCGAGGCCGTTGATGCACGAGCCGGTGTCGCACTCCTTCCTACCTCTTCGGTCACGCGGCGCGGAAGGCCCTCTGGGGCGAGCGCTTCAGCCTCGGCCCGTCACCTTCGGACGAATCGAGCCGGAGGCGACTTCACGGCTCTCGCCATCATTCATGAACGTTCCTTCCTTTTCCCCCCCGCGCTCGATCGCGGACGGATCGAGCTCGATCACCCGCTCGCGTTCTTGCCGTTCGCGTTCCTGGCGAAGGAGCGCCAGCGCGGCCTTAGCATCTCGCCGTTGCTGCTGGACGATTATAACTACAACGACGCCGATGATGACGAAGAAGAACGCATCAGCGCTCTCGGCTCCCGACCGCGCCGTCGAGCTTCACCAGCCGGTCATCCAGCCCGATGAGGCTGTGGCCCGCCCACGTCAGCACATCGCTCTCCTGCGTGAACAGGATCACCTGTCGCTCGCGACTGAGCTCGTGTAGCAGCTCGACTAGCTAAGCTAGCTAGGCCGCCTCCACGGCCTCCTTCAGAGCCTCGACCCTGTCGGTGTGCTCCCAGGGCGAGCTGCTCCACCGGCACGGTCTCGGTGCCGAAGCACTCGACCGCGACGCTGACCGGGCGCGCCACGCCGATGGCGTACGCGAGCTGCACCTCGCAGCGGCTGGCGAGGCCGGCCGCGACGAGGTTCTTCGCCACCCAGCGACCGCAGTACGCCGCCGAGCGGTCGACCTTGGTCGGGTCCTTGCCGCTGAAGGCGCCGCCGCCGTGGCGGGCCATGCCGCCGTAGGTGTCGACGATGATCTTCCGCCCGCTGAGACCGGCGTCGCCGTAGGGGCCGCCGATCACGAAGCGCCCCGTGGGGTTGATCAAGTAGTGCGTGTTGGGGTCCAGCAGGTGGGCATCGACCACGGCGTTGATGACGTACCTCCGCACCTGGTCCTCGATCGCCGCGTGTGAGATCTCGGGCGCGTGCTGCGCCGAGAGGACCACCGTATCGACGCGCACCGGGCGCCCGTAGTGGTACTCGACGCTCACCTGGCTCTTGCCGTCGGGCCGCAGCCAAGGCAGCCGCCCCGACTTGCGCACCTCGGTGAGGCGGCGGGTCAGGCGGTGGGCCAGCGCGATCGGCGCCGGCATCAGCTCGGGCGTCTCGTCGCAGGCGAAGCCGATCATCATGCCCTGGTCGCCGGCGCCGGTGTCCAGCGTGCTCGGGGCGCCTGCCTTCGCCTCGAGGGACTCGTCGACGCCGGCGGCGATGTCGGTCGACTGGTCGACGAGCCGCACTTCGATGGTCGCGCTCTCGGCGCTGGTGCCGAAGGCGCGGTCCGTGTAGCCGATGGCAGTGAGGGTCTGGCGGACCAGGTCCTCAACCACCCGAACGGGCGGCAGGGGCGTGGCTTCGCCGTAGACCCAGACCCAGTCGCGGGCGGCGTCCGACTTGACGCTCGCCTCGCAGGCGACGCGGGCGTTCGGGGTTTGCGCCAGACACCAATCGAGGACCGCGTCCGCGATCAGGTCACAGACTTTGTCGGGGTGCCCCTCGGTGACACTTTCGCTCGTCCAGAGCCACTTGGGGCTGGTCTGGAACGTCGTGCTCATACGCGCTTCGCTTCTCCTTTCACCACCTCGGTCTGATGCTCCTCCCCGGGTACATCATGGAGCGTGATGCTCTCGACCCTCGGGAGGCTTACAGGTCGGTGAAGCGGGGGTAATCGGCCATTAGGCGAGATGCTCTCTCTACGCCTGGTCCACCACCGCGACTCGAAGCCGGCGCATGACCTCGCCCATCGTCGGGTTATCCGGGAGCGGGTCGCGCTGCCAACACGAGCGCAGATGGTCTTCGAACTGCTTGATCTCGGCAGCGCCGATGAGCAGCGCCGTCATGAGCAGCTTCTCACAGGTCGCGCACCGCACGGCGAACAGTTGCCACCTTCGCTCAGACACAGCTGGCGCTCCTGGGCTCCGACGATGATGCTACCTGGGCGCGGACCAGGCGCAGGTACGACGACGGGCTGACGCCAAGCTCGCGAGCAGCGAGGCGAACGGGCAGCTTGCGTGCAGCGACGCTCTCCAGACGGCGGTGATCCACGCGGAGCCGAGGCCGGCCCAGGCGCTTACCCTCGGCCCGAGCACGACGAAGACCGGCCTTCACGCGCTCCACGATGAGCGACCGCTCCAACTGCGCGATAGCCGCGATGATCGTGAACACCGCCTGGCCCAACGGCGACCCCGTGTCGATCTGCTCGCGCAGACTGATGAACTCGACATCAAGGTGACGAAGGAGTTCCAACGTCTCGACCAGGTGCCGCACGGATCGTCCGAGGCGGTCGAACGCCGCGACGACCACGACATCGACGCGGCGGGACTTCACCTCGCTCATGAGGTGGTCCAGGCCAGGCCGGCGTTCGCGGGTACCCGAGGCCGTGTCGCTGTACTCGATCACGTTGTTCCATCCACGAGCGGCGCAGTACGCACGGAGGTCATTGCGCTGGTTCTCGACCGTTTGCTCCGAGGTCGAGACGCGGAGATAGCAACCCACCCGCTTCATCGCCCACCTCCGAGCACGCCGTCGTCCGCCAAGGAGCGGAAGGCGCCGTCGTGTCCGAGGATGACGTGATCGAGGATGCGGATGCCGAGCAGATCGCCCACGGCACGCAGCCTCTCTGTGAGCGCCAGGTCTTCCCTGGACGGCTCGGGGCTGCCCGAGGGGTGCTGGTGGACGAGGATGGCGGCCGCCGAGTTCGAGAGGATGAGCGCCTTGACCGTCTCCCGTGGGTGAACCAAGGCGGCGTTGAGGGAGCCGACGCTCACGAGGTTGACCCCGATCACGCGGTTCTTGCCGTCGAGCATCACAACCCAAAATGTCTCGCGGTCGAGGTCAACGAGCAGCGGCGCCATGAGTCTCGCCACGTCGCCGGGCTCGCGAACCGTCTTGTCCCAGGTGGTCGGGATGCTGCCCTCTCGAACAAGAGCGACTCGAAACTTCGAGACCCGAAAGCCTGGAACGGGATCAGAAAAGGAAACATCACCACGCTTCACTCTCGACTCGCTCCATTCTCCCCGTTCGGGGGCGTGGGTCGTCGGACCGCCGTGCAGCCAAACGTGCCGCCACGACACGGGCGGCACCGGCTCACTCAGTGGTAGACTGGACGCGCAGACTCGGACTGAAACACGCGGGCGACGTAGCCGGTCAGGAACTCCTCGTACTCCGCAAGATCGAAGCGGTGCGCCCGCGCTATGGCCGCGCTGACGGCGCCGAGGGCGGTGACGAGGGCGCCGACGATCACGGCGTCTCGCCGGGCAGCCGGGATCGAGGCTCCGTGTTCGCGAGCGTGCTCGGCAGCCGCCTGCACGAGTGCCTCGGTCAGGCGCCTGCCGGCGTGAACCTCCTCGGCGGGCAACGGTGCGGAATGCGGGGGCGGCGTATTCATGGGTGACATTCCCTTTCTGTCACCCGTCATCGCCTCCAGCGACCCCAGGGTGACGCGCTTGTTTTAGTCCGAGCTTGCCCGCTCGAACCGCATCATTCAGACCACCGTGGGCGTCGTCAGCCTCGGTTGGCGAGACCGGTTTGGTCTCTTCTGGATGCACCTAGAATACTAAACGGATTCGCCCCTCTTCGCAAGAGCGCAGACGCCACAGAGTCTCAACCGACGGGTCGCCGGGCGCAGTACTGCAAGGCTCGAACAAGCGCGACGCGCTGAGCCTCGATGTCTAGAGCGCTCTGTGGTACGGCGTGCGGCGATGGAGGTCCCGTTGGAGAGCCGCCTTGCGGCCGAGCTAGAACCCGGCGAGCGGCTGCTCGGGAGCAGCCGGCCGAAACAAGGATTGGTCCTGCGTGGGGTGGATGCCTTGCTCATCCCGTTCAGTCTCCTGTGGGGTGGCTTCGCCATCTTTTGGGAGACGATGGTCGTCCGTGAGTCGTGGCGTTCTCAGGCGGCACACCACAACGTACCGATCTTCTTCGTGCTGTGGGGTGTCCCCTTCGTCCTCATCGGTCTGTACATCATGTTCGGGCGTTTCATTACCGATGCTCGCATGCGGGCAAGGACAATCTACGGGATCACCGACAGGCGGGTCCTGATCCTCAGCGGGTTGTTCGGGACCACCGTGCGCGGGTTCAACCTCCGATCCCTCACCGATATTTCCGTTTCGGAACGCCGGGACGGGATCGGTACGCTCAAGTTCGGGGATGATGGGTCACCTTGGTCCCGTGGCAATCCGTGGCCGGGGATGCGAAGCTACGCACGACCCATCCTCGAACTCATCGAGCAGCCGCGCCGGGTCCACGAGATCATTCGTGGGGCGCAACAGAAGCTCGGGTGAGGGCTGCCAACACGACCCCGGCTGCCCGCCGTCTCGCGATGGGCGGGATGGAACGAGGTGGAGGTAGAGCATGCCCGGACCGCTTCCACCTGATTCAAGTCCGTCGCGAGTCGGCTTCGGCGCTGACCTCGCCTCGGCGGCGCGGGCGCTCCTCAGCCAACCCTCGGTGCCGCTCGTGTCGCTCGCGCTGATGCTGCTCGTATGTGGCGACTCACGCTCTGGGCACGATTCCGACGTTCGGAGCGTGGTCGGTATCGCGAGCATGTTCTTCCTCGCTGGTTGGTATGGTGTTGAGCGGGTCTTCTTCCAGCGGCATCTCCAGGGCAGGCCAGTCCCCTTGCCGCACTTACTCCGGCTCGTGAAGCCGTTCCTGGGCAGGTTCCTAATGCTCGCGTTCTGGTTCGGCATCACCTTCTTGGCGGTCTTTTTCTCTCTCGCTCGCGTCATCGGGATGGACTTTCTTGACCCCGACCCCATCCCGCTCTCACTCCAAGTAGACATGGCGGCCGTCGTCATCGCCATGGACTTCGCGCTCACCTTCGTCACGCCGGCACTGGCGTATACCACACGTTCGGCGTGGCGCGCGTTAGGCATTGGCTTCGCGATGATCGGCCAGACGTGGCCTCGGTCGGCGCTCTATGTCCTCTGCCCGCCACTCGCGCTCAGCCTCCTGAATTACATCGTTCCGGTCGGCGGCGCCGTTCTGCACTTCATCCTCACGTCGGTCCTCCTCTTGATCTCGCTGCTAGCCAAAGGCGCGATCGCCGCCTTCTACCTTCGCGAACGGGGCAGCTATAGCGAGGACGGGGCGGCGTACCGCCTTTCTCGGACATGGCGTCTTCTGCGATCACCACCGCGGTCACGGGTTCGGCGGCCTCGTCGCCTTGGGCTTACCGTTCGGCGTCCCGTCCTATTCCGAGTACCCGCCGTACCCGTATGGCGCCGATCCGTACTGTGATCTCCTCGCCCTGGTACAACCCCGCGTACTGTCACTGGCGCCACCGCGACGAGTAGCGCCGGGCTCCGGGACCTCGGGCTCGTGTTCCTGGTACGCCGGGCCAGCGCACGTCGAATCCGTCATGCACCTGTAGGGATCACAACGACGGGGCGAGGAGTCTATCGGAAGGTCCAACCCGTCGCGAAGGGCCGACCGTCGATTTCCAGGGCGCTCATGTGGTAAGCGCGTGCTCGGTGGAGGCTCCCCCCGAGAGTCGTCTGGCGAGCGAGCTAGACCCCGACGAACGGCTACTCTGGACCGGGCGGCCGAAGCAAGGATTCGTCCTCCGTGGGGTGGACGCCTTGCTCATCCCCTTCAGTCTTCTGTGGGGCGGCTTCGCGATCTTTTGGGAATGGGTGACCCTTCATGGGACTCCGCATTCGAGGGCACCGCACGATAGTCCAATTCTTGCCCCGCTCTGGGGAGTCCCCTTCGTTCTAGTTGGCCTGTACATCATATTCGGACGTTTCATCACTGACGCCCGCATGCGTGCAAACACGATCTATGGGATCACCAACAAGCGTGCGTTGATCCTCACGGGAGTCATCCGAACGACCCTGCGTGGCTTCGACCTCCGCTCGCTGTCCGACGTGTCGCTGTCGGAGCACCGGGGCGGTACGGGAACAATCACGTTCGGCTCGGCGGCTTCATGGGCGCCGTGGGCTACGTTCGTAACCCCAAGCTGGCCCGGAATGGGCGGCTACGCTCGTCCTTCCTTCGACCTGATCCCGGAACCACGGCGCGTCTACGAAACGATCCGCGAAGCTCAGCGGAAGCTCGGATAACGCATGGCTAGGGCGACCGATTGCGAGAGGACCGCCGCACGGCACCTGACGACTTGGTGTTCCCACGGTCTGGGTCGCCCATAAGGGACCGTCGCCGGGCAGACGGTCAAGGTGCTCGGCGTCGGGAAGATGTTCTTCACGAAGGGCGACGCTGCGCTGATACTCAAGTACCAGACCGATCTCAACCTCGATGACCAGGCTGCGCTCCACCGGGAGGTGCTCGCCATTTGGGATGTATTCCGTCAAGACGTGGAGCGGGCCGGCCTCAAGGGGGCCATCGTGAGCGCAAACGAGCGCCCGCTCAGCCATCTCTTCTGGTCAAGCAATATCTCCTTCAACTTCGTCTTCAACCGCGTGGAGGACGGCACCTGGCGGGAGGTCGAGAGCAAGACCAACGCCAGGTCCGAGGACACCTCGGGACGGTAGGCGCAAAGTCACGCGCGCTGGCGACGGACGTGCCGCTCGCCGTGTCCGTGAAGCTGACGGACTGCGGGGGGTGCTACTGGCGGAAGCGGACGAGCACGAGGGTGTGCCTCCGCTTCCTGAGTGCGCGTAGGCACGACGGCCCACATTTCAGAGGCGGCGTTGGGCGCTGCGCCGCCACGACGATTCGTGCGTCGCCCGTTGTCGCGACGCCGAGAAACAACATGTGAGAGCCGGGTACGCGAACGACGCCTCCCTTGCCGAAGCTGTCGTCCCGGCGAAGGCTCGCATCAAGCCGCTCGACCGCGAGGACGTTGATAGCCGTTCCGGGGACGCGCCTAGGAGTCCGTCCGGGTAATCATGGTGAGCGAGGCGAACGAGCCGGGGAGCGAGAGCGGCAAGCGCAGCGACGACCGACGAGGTGCGGCGCGCGGGACGCGCGCCGGGAATTGGACGCCGCAGAAGGGAGGAGCGAGCACGCCGCTCGCAGCCCCCGGATCGTTCGCCGCAGCCGCCATGATTACCCGGACGGCCTCCTAGTCGGCGCCCCAGTCCGCGCGCACCAGCCGCTCCAGGCGGGCGAAGCACGCCCCGACGGCCGCCACGCTCTCGGGATCGCGCCAGCAGACCGCCTCCGCGACCAGGATCGAGAGCCGATTCCATTCCGCGTCCAGGGCGCGGTCCCGCTCCATGTGGGCGACCCGCCGGCGGTAGGCGACAAGCGGGATCACCCGCGCCGGCTCGCGTGGTCCGCCTGGAGGCGGCGTGGGGGCCTCGGCCGAGATCGAGATGATCGTGTTGACGCCCATGCCTGCTCGCCAGAGCAAACCCCTTGCCGGCCGTCCGGCGCGGCGGGGGCGGCCGGCATTCTCGCCGGGTGTCCGCTCCGTCGGACTCGAAGCCCCGATCGAGTACACCCCTGGTCGGCTCGGTTCCCGACCGCCGGGCGCTCCGGCCCTGGCCCCGCCCTAGCCCGGCTTCTCGAGCATGAAGCTGCCCTGGCGTCCGCCCTGGAAAGCCGGGAAGAGCAGCGTCGGCAGAAGGCCGATGAGGTCCGGGCGACTGCGCCAGATGCCGGTACGCCCGACGCGAACGTCGCGGCGCGCCAGGAAGAGAAGTCCGAAAGAAGCCGGGGGCGCCGTGCTGGCGGTGAAGATGGTGTGCAGCACGCCCGCCTGCGGCGATGACGGCAGGGTCACGGCAGGGAGGTAGGACGGCGAAGGAAGCGCGGCCTTGAACGCCGTGACCCACCCGCCGTCGACGACGAACATGATCTGAGCCTCGGGATCGCCCTCCCTGAGCGGATGGACGTCGAGGGTGATCGGCAGTCCATGAGTGCCGCCGATCTCGGACTTGGCCCAGCGCACCAGGTCGGACGTAGTGACGACGAGGAGGGTGGCGAACTCGTGGGTGGCCTCGATCGACCCAGTCCAGCGCCGGTTGGGCCAATTGATCGGCACCCATGACCCGGACAGGCGGAGGTCGACGGCGGCGAGACCCAAGAGCGGTCAGCGGCCGCGGCGCAGCGGCCGGAAGAACACCCGGACGTCCTCCACCAGCGCGCGCGGCTCCTCCATGGCCGCGAAGTGGCCGCCCCGCTCCATGCGCGTCCAGCGCTGCACGTTGAAGACGCGCTCGGCCCAGGCGCGCGGCGGCTTGATGATCTCCCTCGGGAAGATGGCGCAGCCGGTTGGCACCTCGACGTGGAAGCCGCTGGGCGGGAACTTGTCGGCGTGGACCGCCTCGTAATAGAGGCGGCACGACGAGTTCGCGGTCTCGGGGACCCAGTAGAGCATGATGTTGGTGAGCAGCTGGTCCTTCGTGAAGCGGCGCTCGATCTCCCCGTCGCAGTCGCTCCAGGTGCGGAACTTCTCGACGATCCAGGCGGCCAGGCCGGCGGGCGAGTCGTTGAGCGCGTAGGCGAGGGTCTGCGGCTTGGTGCCCTGGATGCGCTGGTAGCCGGTCTCCTCCTTCAGGAACTGCTGCACCGCCATCAGGTCGACGATCTCCTCCTGCGTGAGGCCCTCGAGCGAGGGGTTCTGCGGGTCCTCGGGCAGCGCGATCACCATGTTCAGGTGAATGCCGAGCACCCGCGCGGCGTGGCGCGCGCCCAGGTACGTCGTCACCATCGCGCCCCAGTCGCCGCCCTGTGCGCCGAAGCGCCCGTAGCCGAGGCCCGCCATCAGCGCGGCCCACAGCGCTGCGATGCGCTCGGGGTCCATGCCGGGCTCGGTCGGGTGATCGGAGAAGCCATAGCCCGGCATCGACGGCGCCACCACGTCGAACGCGTCGGCGGGATCGCCCCCGTGGCGCGCCGGGTCGGCGAGCGGCCCGATGACGTCGATGAACTCCGCGACCGAGCCCGGCCAGCCGTGCGTGATCACGAGCGGGAGCGGTGCCGGCCCCGTACCGCGCACGTGGATGAAGTGGATGCCGAGGCCGCCGACGCGGGCGCGGAACTGCGGGAAGGCGTTGAGCCCCGCCTCGGCCGCGCGCCAGTCGAAGCGCTCACGCCAGTAGGCGACCAGGTCGCGCAGGTAGGCGAGGTCCGTGCCGTAGGTCCAGCCCGAGCCGGGGATCTCGTCGGGGAAGCGCGTGCGCGCGAGGCGCTCGCGCAGGTCGGCGAGGACGGCGTCGGGGACGGCGATGCGGAAGGGCTCAATGTGCATGCGCGGCCTTGTACGCCCGACGCGCTGAGCCCGACAAGGGTCTGCGCCCGCGGCGGCCTGGTAGCTACAGCAACGTCAGCTGCTCGCCAGCGCGCGCCGGCCGGCGGAACGCTTCGATCGAGAGCGGCGGCAGGGGCCGGTCGAGCCCGTGCTTCTTCGCCGCGGCCGCGAACAGCGCCTCGATCTGGTTCGCATACTCGCCCTGCCCGCGCTGACGGCGGCCGAAGGTCGAGTCGCTGAGGCGCCCGCCACGCGTGTCGCGGATGCGGGCGAGGACGCGGGCGCGGCGCTCCGGGTAGCGTTCCTCGAGCCAGCGCTCGAAGAGCTCGTCGACGGGCTTGGGCAGGCGGAGGAGCACCCAGCTCGCGCTCTGCGCTCCGGCCCGCGCCGCGGCCTCCAGGATGCGCGGGATCTCGGCGTCGTTGAGGCCCGGGATGACGGGCCCGATCAACACGCCCACCGGCGCGCCGGCCCGCGCGAGGGCCGCCATCGCCTCGAGCCGCCGCTCAGGGCGGGCGGCGCGCGGCTCCATGCGCCGGGCGAGGTCGGGGTCGAGGGTGGTCACCGAGAAGAGGACGTGCGCCGCGCCGTGCCGCGCGAGCTCGGCGAAGAGGTCGGCGTCACGCGCCACCAGCGCCGACTTGGTGATCGCCGAGACCGGGTTCCGGAACTCGGCGAACACCTCGAGGCAGCGGCGCGTGATGCCCAGCCGGCGTTCGACGGGCTGGTAGCAGTCGGTGTTGCCGGAGAGGGCGACCACCTGCGGCTCCCAGCGCGGCGCGGCGAGCGCCTGGCGCAGCAGGGCCGGTGCGTCCTCCTTCACCATGATGCGGCGCTCGAAGTCGAGGCCGGCGCTGAAGCCGAGGTATTCGTGCGTCGGGCGGGCGTAGCAGTTGTGCGTCGCCAGCCCGGCCGCGAAGAAGGTGCCCGTCGAGGTCTGGATGTCGACCACGTCCACGACCGGCCCCGGCTCGACGGCGAGCACGGTCTCGGGCTCAACGTTCATCTCGCAGCCGTACAGCGCGCCCATCTTGCGGAAGATCGCCGGGCGGCACGTCGAGAAGAAGCGGATCCGGTCGACGAGGCGGCCTGTCAGGCGAAGTGTGCTCGCCTGCCCGGGACGAGGCTCGAGCACGAACCTGAAGCCGAGCCCGGCCGCGTATCGCTGAACGCGCTCGAGGACCGAGACGTCGACCTGCGAGAGGCGGAGGCAACCGCCGCTGTACCCTTCGGCATCGAAGAACCCGGCGAGGAACCCGCGGCGGTAGCTGCGGCTGTCGCGCTCTGTGTTGAGAAGCGCATGGATGATCGCGAGTCGGGCCAGCGAGCGCACCTCGACCGCCTCCATGGTTCGCTGCGCGGGCGGGCGGGTGCGGAACGGTCTGATGCCAGCTTCCACTCCGAAACGGGCGAGGATTTCGACGAGTCGGAGCAGCGGCTCTTGGTCCGCGAGGGCGACGCGCCAGTACGCGACCGGGAAGCCGAGACATGCGCTCCGCCACCCAGGCTGGTCGCGGAACGTCCCGTCGCCAAGCGTCATCCCGGCGAGGTACCCGACGCGATAGTCGTCGTCGAAGTCCTCGGCAACAACAGGCACGTAGCGGAGCTGGCGACCGGCGGCGAGCTCTCGGGTTTCCGACCAGCGAAAATTCCGAGCCTGCAACCAACGGTGCTCCGCCGTGGTGACGACCTCCGTCCGCTCGGTGACGAGGCGCAGCGTCGGGCGTCTCGACCACCACACCGCTTCGACCACCGCGGGCCGGAATTTCCGGGTCCGTCCGGGCTCCGGGAACTCGTCGAAGCCGAAGAGGACGTCGCCGACGCGCACCCCACCGATCGGCCGCCATGCCATGTCGGCGTGCAGGATCGTTGTATCGGAGTGCATGCAGTACACGCATCCATGCTCGCAACCCCGATACGGGTTCAGGCTGAACCGGAAGCCGATGTCGGGGCTGTCGTTCTCGGCCAGGATCGTGCGGCTCGTGTCGCGGTAGAAGACGGTGGGCGCCGGCGGGGTGTCGCTGTCCGGGTCGGGCTCGAGCTCGACGTGGAGCGGCTCGTAGCGGTTCGGAGGATTCGCCGCGGTCCCACGGCCGGGGAGGTCCGGACCGGCCATCGCGGGCGATTGTGAGCCGCGCCCCGCGCCCTCGCAAGGGCGCTACGGGACGCAGACGAGCTTGAGCGCGTCCACGTCGCGCGGGTGGCCGCCGGCGGCCGTGGTGCGCGCGCGCAACACGCGCACGCCGGGCCGACGACCGCGCGTCGGTACCACGATCGCCACCGGGTCGGTGCAGCGCTCGCTCGCATCGAGCGGGGGCGAGAACGTCAGCGTGGTGCCCGCCGCCGACGAGGGGCCGAGGTGCGCCGCGGCCGCGAGCAGACCCTCCATGTCCGCGCCCGAGGTGGGCTTCACGAGCGTCCAGCTCTCGATCGGCGCCGCCGGGCGGCAGCGCGGCAGGCGCGCGTCCGCGCGGTCGAGACAGAGCGCGACGCTGAACGTGCAGGTGCCCGCCGCCGCGTCGGCGTCGCAGCCCTTGTCGCCGTCGCGGCAGCGCTGGCGCACGGGCGCTTTCCCGTCCGCGCCGGGGCGGCCGCCGGCGTTCGTCACCTGCCACTCGGCCAGGCACTCCGGCCCGGGCGGCCCTCCGCCCGGCACGAAGAAGGTGGGGTCGCAGCCCCGGGTCGAGAGGCGGCAGGCCGAGGTGCAGCCGAGCGCGCCGCCCGTGAAGCCGAGCGCGGCGCAGGTCCGCCCGCCCAGGTCGGCGCCGTCGCACTCCTCCCGGCCGTTGATCACGCCGTTGCCGCAGAACGAGCAGCGGCTGGTGTCGAAATGGCACTGCGCGCACCCGAGCGTGCCCGAGGCGAAGCCGAGCGAGGCGCAGGTCGCGCCCCCGAGCGCGTCGCCGTCGCACAGCTCGCCCTGCGAGATGGCGCCGTCGCCACAGAGCGTGGAGAGCGTCCTGTCGTTGCCGGCGTCGCTCGTCGGATCGGGCTCGAGGACGCCCCTCCAGTCGTCGACGTTGCCGCCGGTGAGCGCAACGCGCCGGAGCGCGCGATTGTCCGGGGTGATCGGCGTCGGCTGACCGAAGGAACCGTTCTCGCCCGTGAACTTGCCGTACGCGACGCAGTCGATCACGCCCGTCGGCTGACCGGAGGCCTGCGGCGGGTTCACGAAGTAGCACACCCGGCCGTCGCGCGGCGCGAGCATGCCCGCCGGGAGGACGAAGTCGGGCGGGAAGCCGCTGAGGCTCGTGAGCCCGGGCGTGGCGAGCAGGATGCGCGAGCCCGCGAGTCCGATGGCCAGGTCGTGCGTGAAGGTGAAGACCCGCCGCGTGGCGGGCGAGCCGTTCGCGTCGTCGAAGACGAGCACGGCCGGGCCGCGCGTGCCGCCGCCGTCGGAGAGGAGCTGCTGCCCGGCGGCGAGCATGCGGAGCTGGACGAACTGGACGGAGTCGTCGCCCTGCCAGCTGCCGAGCACCTCGTCGATGGCGATCAGATGGTTCACGGCGCCGGCCGGAGACGCCGCGACGAGGAAGAGCGCCAGCGCTGCGGACCGGACGCTCAGGGGTGCTTGAGGATCTTGAGCGGGTACGTGCCCGTGAAGTTGCGCTCGATCCAGTCCGGCGTCTCGGACGGCTCCACGTACCAGTCCGTCGGGCACATGGTGAGTACCTCGACGAACGAGAAGCCCTCGCCCTCGAGCTGGACGCGGAACGCTTCGCCGAGGATGCGCTTCGTCCAGGCGATGGCGGCCGGCGTGTGCATCGCGCCGCGGGCGACGTAGGTCGAGCCGTCCACCTGGGCGATCAGGTCCGCGATCTTGATCGGGTAGCCGTGCTTCTCCGCCACCCGACCCGTGTCCATGGTGGTCTTGGTGCGCTGGCCGAGCACGCTGGTGGAGGTCATGTGCCCGCCCGTCTCGCCGAAGACGCCGTTGTTGAGCAGCACGGCGGTGAACTTCTCGCCCCGCGCCGCGCTGTGGATGATCTCCTGCAGACCTTCCGAGACCATGTCGCCGTCGCCCTGCAGGGTGAAGACGAAGCGGTCGGGCAGGACGCGCTTGGCGCCGGTCGCGACCGAGGGCGCGCGCCCGTGGAGCGCTTGCAGGACGTCGACGTCGATGATCCCGGGAAAGGCGGTGTAGCAGCCGATGCCGCACACGCAGATCGTCCGCTCCGCCACGCCCAGCTCGGCGAGCAGCTCGAGGATGACGCGCAGCGCGAGCGGCTCGCCGCAGCCCGGGCAGAGCGAGTGGTGCGTCGAGAGGAGCAGGTCCGGCTTGGCCGAGACCTTCTTCAGCTCCGGCGTGCTCATGCCGCCGCCTTGCCGCGATAGACCTCCGCGATCTTCGCGATGATGTTGGCCGGCGCGAGCGCCGGCCCCACGCCGAAGCCCGAGGGGTCGTGGCTGATGCCGCCGATCGGCACGACCGGCACCTTGCCCAGCACCGCGAGGCGCACGTCGTCGATCATCTGCCCGGCGTTCTGCTCGAAGACGGCGAGCGCGCGCACGCGCCCGGCCGCCGCGGCCACCGCCTCGGCCGGAAAGGGCCAGAGCGAGATCGGCCGGACCCATCCGACCTTCATGCCCTGCGCACGGCAGGCGTGCACCGCGTACTTGACGAAGCGCGCCGGCGAGCCGAAGGCGACCACCGCGACCTCGGCGTCGTCGAGGAGGCCTGTCTCCGCGCGCGTCTCCGCCGCCGCGATCCGCGGCAGCTTGGCGGCGATCGCCTGATAGTGGTCGCCGGGCTTCAGGTCGAGCTTCTCGGGAGAGCCGAGCGGCGTCACGTTGAGCGACGCGCGGCTGCCCTTGCCGGTCGCGGCCCACGTCTTCGGCGGCAGGTCGCTCTCGTCGCGCGGGCGGAACTCGACCGCCTCGGAGGTGTGGCCGAGGACGAAGTCGCCCAGCACGAGCGCCGGGTTGCGCCAGCGGTCGGCGACGTGGAAGGCGAGCATCACGAGATCGACCGCCTCCTGCACCGTGTGCGGCGCGAGGACGAGGTGGCGGTAGTCGCCGTGCCCGCCCCCGCGCGTTGCCTGGAAGTAGTCGCCCTGCCCGCGCATCATGTTGACGATCACGCACGGGATCTCGGCGTTGGCAAGCTCGGCGAAGGACTCCTGCATCAGGCTGATGCCCTGCCCGGTCGACGCGATCATGGCGCGCACGCCGCAGCCGGCCGCACCCCACACCATGTTGATCGCCTCGAGCTCGCTCTCGGCGTTCATGCACACGCCGCCCACCTGCGGCAGGCGGTGCGACATGTACTCGAGGATCTCGGTCGAGGGCGTGATCGGATAGCCGGCGTAGAAGCGGCAGCCCGCCTGGATCGCCGCCTCGGCGATCGCGTGGCTCCCTTCCATGAGAACCTTAGTCATGGTCACGTCCCGCACACCGCATCGCAGCGCGCTCGTTCATGCCGCGGCCCCGCGGTACACCTCGAAGCAGTAGTCGGGACAGATCTTGTAGCAGAGCTCGCAGCCGGTGCAGCCGTCGAGGAGCAGCGGATAGCGGTAGCCCATGCGGTTCGTGTCCTCGGACATGACCAGCACGCGCGGCGGGCAGACCTCGACGCACAGCACGCAGCCCTTGCAGGTCTCGATGTCGATGGTGACGGTCGCGGGCTGGCGCGGCATCCAGGCGATGCCGTAACACGCGGGTCCCGGAGGGTCAACGACTCGGCGGCGCTCGGTAGTGTCCTAATTCCGGATGCCCCAGGAGCGCCGTGGGTCACTCACGGCGGAACCCTATGAGTCCGACGCTCCACGGGCTGAGCCACCCCGACGCAGCGCCGAACACCAGGCTGGTCATAAAGGATGCGAGCTTGGAGGCACCGCAGGCGGGTCCCCACCGGGCTAATCGAGATCGGGGCGGGACTCACCCGAGTGCGCGGCGTCCCTCCTCGAGCATGATCTCGGACCATTCGGGCATTCGCTTGGACAGATCCAGGTACGCCCGGTGCAGACATTCCGCGGCGTGGTAGAAGGACAGATGCATGAGCGCATTTCGTGGTCCTGACGCGACGTACGCCTGCAGGAACGCGTCGACGGACCGATCGTGAACCCGGAGGGAGCCCCGATTCTTCAGGCCGAGTCGGGCGAGGGACACGATGAACCAAGCCACATCGTGGGCGGGGTCGGCCACAAGCCAATCATCAAAGTCGATCGTGACCGCGCGATGGTCGCTCAGCATCACGTGCTCCGGCATGTAGCTGCCGTGCGCGGCGTGCAGTTCGGGCCCGTCGGGACCGGGAACCGCGTCCTCCAGAACTCGCAGCAGCGACTCCGCCTTGTCCGCCAGCTCGCCCCCGGCGCTTTGGATCTCGTGCGCCCAGTGACGGACCTGTTCGATGAACCCCTCGGGCGTCTCGAGGTTGCCGAGCCGCGGTGCCTTCAGATGAAATCGCGCGAGCCAGCTTGCAGACCGCCGGGCCGCTGCGATCTGCCGATCGCGGTCGCCGTCGATGAAGATGGCCTTCGCCTGCGTCCCTGGCACCTTCTCCTCGAGCAGGACGTGAAACGCGGGCAGATAGGCCAGCGGTACGGGAATCGCGAACTCCGCGGGAGGACCGAATCCGGCTTGGACGATCGACCGCATCGCGACGAAGACGTCCGAGCGGTCGACATCGTAGACCTTCCCGATCACGCTTCGCGTTCCGTCGCTCGTCTCCACGGTAACCGCGAACGTGCAGCGACGCCGGTGCGCCTTGAGCACATGGAGGCTCATCTCCCCCGAAACGCGGGAGGACCACAGGGATTCGACGAGGCGGTCGATCTCGTCGCGGACGCCCGGTTGGTCCATCGTCGCGGAGAATCGCGCAACCGCCTCAGCGCGACGGCTCTCGATGCCGGTCACGCGCACACGCGCCACCTCGGGGCCCGAGCCGCCTGCGTCTCCAGGGACAAGGATGCCCCGCGTTCCGTTTCCGCGGTCCCGGACGGTGCCCGTATGTGCGCGACGGTGCTGCGTTCGATCATAGGGATCGAATCCTCCGACGCGCGATGGGTGTCGCCCTCTTGGCTCCCACCGTACCAATCATGTGGTTTTGTGACGGGGAGATACTCCATCTAATTTGAGTAGCTGGCGTTAGAGAGTCCGACAATACCCCCACGCTCCGCGCGCTCACCCCCAGGCTGGGACCCGCTCCGCCGGCGCGACGTGCTCCGCGCCGCGCCTGATGCAGAGCGTGTTCGCGTCGATCAGCTTCCGGCGGTGCGGCGGCAGCACCTCGCCGAGCGCCGCGTGCAGCGACGCGTCGGCGACGAGCCCGGTCGCGGCCGCGAGCGCGCCGAGCGCGATCATGCTGGCGCCCATCGGCTGCCCGATCGCCTTCGCCATCTCGGTGGCGGGCACGGGGACGCAGCTGATCCCGTCCCACGCGGGCGGCGCGGTCACCAGGCTCGAGTTGAAGACGAGCACGCCGCCGGGCTCGGCCTTCCGGCCGAGCACCGCCAGCCCCTCGGGATGCATCGCGAGCATAGCCCAGGCCGACGGCACGATCGGCGGGCTCACGATCTCCCGGTCGGCGATGACGACCGTCGACTCGCTCGACCCGCCCCGGATCATCCCCATGAAGAGGCCGAACATCATGACCTGCCTGCCCTCGCGGATGGCGGCCTGGGCCAGCAGCTTGGCGACGAGCTGGATGCCCTGCCCGCCGATGCCGATCATGACGACCGCGCGCTCCATGGGAGCGCGTTACCACCGCACGCCCGCGAGGGTCAACGCGGCAGCGGGCGGCGCGTCAGGCGACCGCGCCATCGGTCCGATAGCGCCGGAGCGGCGGCAGCGCCGCGGCGACCATCCCCAGCACGAGGAGGGAGGCCACCCCGCCGCTCACCACCGAGAAGGGCGCGCTGGTGAGGGCGGCGACGAAGCCCGACTCGGCGGCGCCCAGCTGGTTGGAGGCGCCGATGAAGATCATGTTGACGCTGCTCACCCGGCCCCGGAGCGCGTCGGGCGTGGAGAGCTGGATCGCGGTACCGCGCATCACGACGCTCACCTGATCGGCCATGCCGACCGTCATGTAGGCGAGCACCGAGAGCGGGAACCAGCGCGAGAGCCCGAAGACGATGGTGGCGAGTCCGTACACCGCCACCGCGGCGAGCAGCGCCCGCCCGGCGCGCCGGATGGGCGGCAGGATGGTGAGCGCGAGCGACATCACGAGCGCGCCCAGCTCGAGCGAGGAGGTGAGGAGCCCGTAGCCCCGCGGGCCGACCCGCAGGAGTTCGGTGGCGTAGATGGGGAGGAGCGCGGCGGCGCCCCCGAAGATCACGGCGAACATGTCGAGGGTCATGCAGCCGAGGACGACCGGGTTGCGGCGCACGAAGCGGAGCCCCTCGCGGATCGCCGCCAGGCTGACGACCCCGCCGGCCGTCGCCCGCCGCCGCGAGCGGAGCAGCGCAAGCGCCACGAGCGAGGCGGCGATGAGCCCAGCCTGCACGGCGTAGACGCTCGCCACGTCCGCGGCGGCGATCACCCAGCCGCACAGGGCGGGGCCGGTGGTGAAGGCGAGCGCCTGGTTCGTGGCCGCGATGGTGACCGCGCGCGGGAAGGCGTCCCGTGCCACCAGCGTCGGCAGGAGCGCCGCGCGCGACGGGCTGTCGAAGGCCCACGCCGCCCCGACCGCCACCACCATCGCGTAGAGGAGCGGGAGACTCGCCAGGCCGCTGCGGGTCGCGAGCCAGAGGACCAGCGAGCCCGCGAGCGGCACCGCCTGCGCCAGCATCATGATGGTGCGGCGATCGTAGGTGTCGGCGAGCACGCCGCCCACCAGCATGAGGCAGAGCACGGGCACGAACTGGACGAGGCCGACGAGCCCCAGGTGGAAGGCCGAGTGCGAGAGCGCGAACACGTGCCAGGCGATCGCCGCTCGGAGCATCATCATCGCGGCCGCGCTGCAGAACCGGCTCGCGAGGTAGAGCCAGAAGTCCCGGGGGAACATGGAGGTGGGAGCCTGCCTGCCCGAGCGGCGCCGCTCGCGCAAGGAGGACGCGGGGCCGCCGGGGCGGCGGGCTTCGGACGACCGCGCCGGTCAGCCGGCGGCGAGGCAGGGCTCGGGCGCCGCGGCTAGCGGCCGCGCGCGTAGAGTGGGTGCACCCGGAAGAAATCGAGGATCGCCGGAGCCCAGTCGTCGGGCCAGCGCACGTGGTTGCCCACCCCGATCGTGGAGCCCCCCGGGTTCGTGCAGGGGTCGTAGCTCGCGTTCGGGTCGGTCCCGCAGGCGTCGACGCAGCCGTTCGCGGGCAAGCTCGCCGTGTCGATGATCGCGTCCTGCACGCCGATGCCGAGCGGGAGGAGCTGCCGGGCGAGCCGCTCGCCGTTCGGACAGAGCCCGACGATGTCGCAGTCGTTGTGGACGTGAATGGTCGGCACGCGCAGGTTGGTGATACGCAGTCGGTCCACGGTGCTCGACCCGCTCACGACGGGGACCTGCGGACACGGGTCGTTGAATGCGTGGAAGGGATCGGGCGCGCTGTAGACCGCGATCGCCGCGATGCTCGGCCGGGTGAGGCCGTAGAGGTAGCCCATCGCAGCGCCGTTCGACCAGCCGGTCACGTAGATCCGGTTCGTGTCGACCCTGCCGCTCGCCACCTGCTGGGCGACGAAGCGGTCGATGGCCCACGCGTCCACGTTCTCGGCGGCGTCGCTCGGGTCGAAGTTGCGGT
Organism: Deltaproteobacteria bacterium; assembly: GCA_005879795.1. Lineage (NCBI taxonomy): Bacteria > Pseudomonadati > Myxococcota > Myxococcia > Deltaproteobacteria bacterium. Next base: position 3,195 of record VBKJ01000204.1, on the reverse strand, counting down.
ACCAGTTGTCCCAGCCGGGCTGACGCTGATCCGGCTGCGGGTAGTAGTGGCAGGTCTTCCGTCCTTCGGGCGCGAGCAGGATGAAGCCGGGGCGGCCGGAGTCGTCGGTCACGTTCGCGCTGTTCACGAAGGTCGTGAGGTTGGTCACCTGCCAGACCGAGTCGGCGGTCGCGAGCGAGGGGTGGAGATAGACGACGAGCGGCAGCGGCCGGGTGGATGCCGAAGCCGGCTGGTACAGGCACGCGTAGCGCGGCGTCCCGTTGCGATCCGCGACGGGACCGAGCAGTGTCCCGCCGAAGCAGCTCGGCATCACGGCGACATCGGCGGGATCGTACGGCACCGGGTCGTTGCCATAGCGGGTGCAGGTGGCCGTCGGCACGCAGATGGGGTCGGGGGGCGGAAAGCCGCCGCCCGGACACTGCGCCCGGGCAAGCTGTGCGTGGCTCATGAGGGTGGCGACTGCCAGCAGCAAGCAGCTCCGCGACGTTCGCATGGTCGACCTCGTCTGGATGGCGAGGCACCGGGGGTCGTCAGTCGAGGATCCCGGAGCCGGGCGGTGCGAAGTCGAACGAATATCGCTTGGGCTGGGGTGTCAACGCTGGAAGACGGGCTGGCTCTCGATGGAAAAGTGGGAGAGAAGCGTCCGCATCAGGGGAGGCCGACGTGCGGCGTGAGCTGACCCCCTGCAGGAGCGACGTCACGATGCTCGCGAGCGTCGCGCTCGCGAAGCTCGCCCTCCACCTCGTCCTGAGCGGGCGATACGGCTACTGGATCGACGAGCTCTACTTCCTCGCCTGCGGCGACCATCTCGCCTGGGGCTACGTCGACCTTCCGCCGCTCGTCGCCGCGGTGGCGAAGGGGTCGCGGCTCCTGCTCGGCGATTCGCTCCTCGCCATCCGTTTCCTCTCGGCGGTCTCGGGCGCTCTGCTCGTGTTCCTCGCCGGCCGGATCGCCTGGGAGCTCGGCGGCAGCCGCTTCGCCCAGATCGCCGCCGCCGTCGCGGTGCTCATCGCGCCGGTCTACCTCGCCCTCCACGGCGTCCTCACGATGAATGCGTTCGAGCCGCTCTTCTGGATGACCTGCGCTTGGATTTCGATCCGGATGGTGCGGCGGGAGGACCCGAGGTACTGGCTGCCGTTCGGCCTCGTTGCCGGCGGCGGCTTCCTCAACAAGTACTCGATGGCCTTCTTCGCGATCGCCCTGGCCGTGGGGCTCCTCCTCACGGCGCAGCGCCGGCTTCTCTTCACGAGGTGGATGCCCGCCGGCGCGCTGCTCGCGCTCCTCGTCGCGCTCCCGAATCTCCTCTGGCAGATCGATCACGGCTGGCCGACGCTCGAGGTGCTGCGCAACGCGAAGCTCTACCAGCACCAGCCGGTCACGCCGCTCGAGTTCGTGCAGGGGCAGATCCAGATCGTTCACCCGCTCACCTTTCCGCTGTGGCTGGCGGGAGCTGTCTTCCTCCTGAGGAATCGGAGCGCGAAGCCTTTCCGGTTCCTCGGCTGGACGTTCCTCGTGTCGTTCGTCTGGTTCATGGCGATGCAGGCCAAGACCTACTACCTGGCCCCGATCTATCCCCTCCCCATGGCCGCAGGCAGCGTCGCGCTCGAACGCCTGAGCGCGCGGTCGCGCCTCGGCTGGCTCCGACCCGCAGCCCTCGCCACACTGCTCGTCGGGGGAGCGCTGCTCGCGCCCTACGCGCTGCCGGTTCTGCCGATCTCCGCGCTGCCGAAGTACCTCGCCATGCTCCCGATGAGGGAGGTGAGGCCCGAGACCCGGCGGATGGGCGAGGTGCCGCAGATCTTCGCCGACGAGCTCGGCTGGGAGTCGCTGGTTGCCGAGGTCGCGAAGGTCTACGAGAGCCTCCCGCCGGCCGAGAGATCGCGCGCCATCATCTGGGGGGCTGCCTACGGTGAAGCGGGGGCGATCGACTTCTTCGGAAGACGATACCGCCTACCGGGAGCCGTGAGCGGCTACCAGAACTACTATCTCTGGGGACCGGGAAATGGGTCGGGGGAGGTCGTGATCGCCGTCAACATTCCCGAGGAGTACCTGAAGCCCTGGTTCGAGCGGGTGGAGACGCGGGCCACCGTCGAATGCGACTACTGCATGCCCGACCGGATGAGGATGCCCATCACCGTGTGCCGCGGGCTCGAGGTGCCCCTCCGGGAGTTCTGGCCGAAGGTCAAGTGCTGGACCTGCGACCGGCCCGACTTCGTACGGGCGCCACGCTTCCCGGGCACGAGCTCGGGTGATGCGTCGCCCTGAGCCACGACCGCTATGCCCGCAATGCTTCGACGCCGTGCAACCGTCCCACGTGCTCAACCAAGATGTCGACGGCGCGACGGACCGGTGCGACATTCGGCAGCGCGTAGCGGACGATACGCTTCATCGCCGCCGCGAACTGCCGCGCGAACGAGCCGGTGTTGTAGTGCTGGCCGTACTCTGCGGCGATACGCTTCACCTCAACCGCCATCTCCGCGTACCGATTCGCGGGCACGTCCGGAAAGAGGTGGTGCTCGATCTGGTGGCTCAGGTTACCGCTCAGGATGTGAAACAGTCGGCCGCCATCCAGATTGCTCGAAGCCTTCAGCTGGCGCAGATACCACTCGCCGCGGGTCTCGCTCTCCAGCACCGATTCCGGGAAGGTTTCCACGCGCTCGGTGAAGTGGCCGCAGAAGATGATGATGAAGGCCCAGACGTTACGGATCAGGTTGGCCCCCAGGTTACCGGCCATCACCGGCACGAAGAACGGGCCGGCCAGCAGCGGGAAGATCGCGTAATCCTTGAGCAGCTGGCGCCGCGCCTTCCGCAGCACCGGCTTCAGCTCCCTCCGCAGCTGTTCGACCGACTTCTCGCCGCGAAGCACACGCTCGAGCTCGAGATCGTGCAGGGCCACGCCCCACTGGAAGCCGAGCGCGAGCAGCAGGCTCGCGGCCGGCTGCAACAGATACGCCGGGTGCCACGGCTGTTCGGGGAAGAGGCGCAGGAAGCCGTATCCGACGTCGCGGTCGCGGCCGACGACGTTGGTGAACGTATGATGCACGTAGTTGTGCGAGTGCCGCCAGGCGATGGCCGAGCAGGCGTTGTCCCAGTCATAGGTCTGTGAGTGGAACTCCGGGTCCTGCATCCAGTCGTACTGGCCGTGCATCACGTTGTGGCCGAGCTCCATGTTTTCGAGGATTTTGGAGAGGCCGA
>VBKJ01000203.1 GCA_005879795.1 Deltaproteobacteria bacterium | reverse complement strand
CGGGGTTAGCTTCGCGCAGGAGGTGGGCGGCTACCTCGCCGAGGAGTGGTGTGCCAACGTGCGCGAGCTCGAGGGCGCGCTCACTCGCGTCGAGGCGTACGCCTCGCTCTCGGGCCGCGCGATCGACCTGGCGCTGGTGCGCGAGGCCCTCGGCCCCTCACCCGTCGCGCGCCGCGGGCCGAGCCTCCAACGCATCATCGCCGAGGTGTGCCAGCACTACCGCCTGAGCCGCGACGACCTCTCGGGCCCGCGGCGCACGGCCCGGCTCGCCGTCCCGCGCCAGCTCGCCATGTACCTCTGCCGCCAGCACACCGACGTGCCGCTCGGCAAGATCGGCGCCGAGCTCGGCGGCCGCGACCACTCGACCGTCGTGCACGCGCTCGGCGCGATCGAGCGCCGGCTGGAGAGGGACGCGACGCTGCGCGAGGCCGCATCGGTGCTGCGCGCCCGCCTGCGCGCCTGACCTGCGGGCGGGCGCCGAGACACGCAGAGCGTCGCGCGGGCGTCTCTCCCGGGGGGCACGCGGCTCCGCCGCGCGCCCCCGGGTGTGTCAGCTCGCTTCGACCGGCACGCCGGCGGCGGCGAGCGCGCGTGCGACCCCGTCGCGCCAGCGCGCGTAGTCGGTCGGCGCGAGCGCGACGCGGAGGTCCTCGTCGGTCGCGAGCCGCGCGGCGAGGCGGAGCGTGAAGGGCGCCGGCAGGCGGGCGGCGTGGACGAGGTACTCGCCGCTCTCGACCAGGCGGAGAAGCGGGGAGGGAAGGGCGGCCGCGGGCAGGCGGAGCACGAGCGGCTCGTCGGGCGGCGCGTCGCTCCGGAGCGTCACGGCGGGCAGCTCGGCGTCGGCGCCCGGCGAGAGGTCGTCGCCCTCCCCCGCGAGTCCCTCCGTGCGGGCGGCGAGCACCTCGGCGGCCAAGTCCTCGGCCGGGCGGAGCCGACCGCGCCGGAGCCAGGCGAGCGCCGTGAAGAGATCGCCGGGCGCCGGCGCGGGCTCGAGCCCGGCGAAGATGGCCGGCAACAGCCGAACGAGCACCGTCCCCTCGCCCGCGCGGTGCGCCCCCACCGCGGCGCGGTAGTCTCGACCGGCGCGCACCTCGGCGAGGAGCGCTCGGAGCCGCGCCCCGAGCGCGCGCGCCTCGGCCAGGAGGTGCGCGGCGGCCCTCGCGTCGAGCGCGTCGCGGCGATGGAGGCGGCGCGCCTCGTCCCCGAGCGCGAGCGCCGCGGCGAGGAGCGCCGCGCCCTCCGGTCCAGCGCCGCGGCGGTACTTCTGGGCGCGCACGACCAGCGCCCCGGCGTCGGCGACGGCGCTCTCCAGCTCGGTCACGAGGCCCTCGTGCACGGCTCTTTTTACAATCGGGCGAGCCCTTTGCTAAGGGAAGCGGCGATGCCCGCCGTCCGGCCCCGCGCCCGGCGCACGACCATCCGCGAGGTCCTCGAGACCGCCATCGAGCTCGAGAAGAAGACGATGGCGCTCTACGTCGGGTTCGTGAAGGCCTTCCCGCGCCCGGCCGAGGTGCGGAACTTCTGGTTCGGCATGGCGCGGCACGAGGCCGGGCACTGCGGCGCGCTCGCGCTCGTCGAGGGCATACTCGAGGCCGATCCCCGCCGTGCCGCGAAGGCACGCGTCTGGTTCGATCCCACCACCGCGACCCGATTGCGCTCGCTCCTCGTCGCTTACCTGCGCGAGGCGCGCGGCGGCGTGAGCCTCGAGCGCGCCTTCGAGATGGCGATAGACATCGAGGCCTCCGAGCTGGAGGACGTGGTGGTCGACATGATGAAGGTGGTGAAGAGTCCCGAGTGGCGCGAGCGGGCGATCCAGCTCCTCATTCACGACCTCGGCGACCTCTCCTACATGATCGAGCGCTACACGCCGAACGACGCGCTGCTCGCGCGTGCGGACGCGCTGGTCGAGCGGCGGGTCGGCGGCCTCGGGCGCCGGCGCGCCGCCCGCCGGGTGGAGGGCGCGTGACGGGTGCGTCGATCGTCACCGTGCCCCAGTACCTGAGCGCGGTGCGCACCGTGCACGCCCTCGGGGTGACGGAGATGGCGCGCGCGCTGCACGTCACGCCCTCGGTCGTGCGCCGCTGGCTGCGCGGCACGCTCGTGCCGAGCTGGCGGCGTGTGAAGGGCATGACCGTGCTCTGGGGCGGCGATGCGGAGCTGCTCGCGCTGGGCGCCGCGCTCCAGCGCTTTTGCCGCGCGACCGGCGTCGGTCTGGAGGACGCCGTCCGCATGGTGCGCACGGGGCGGCGCACGGGGCCGGAGCGGAAGCCCGGGGCCCGCCCGCGCGACCGCCGCCAGCTCACGCTGCCCATGCAGCGCTGACGCCGACGCTTGCGCGGCTGGCGGACCCGGGTCTATTTCCGGTCCGTGTCCGAGACGAGCTCGGCCCCGCGCGGCCTCGCGGGCGACTGCATGGTCGAGAGCGCCGAGGGCCCGGTCGCCATGCGCGAGACGCCGAACAAGGGCTTCGCCGTGCTGACGCGGCTCCCCTCCGGCCAGCTCGGCTTCCGCCAGCTCATCAAGGTCGTGCAGGCGGGCCCGGTTCCGCTCGTCCGCGTGGTGCTCGACTCGGGGCACGCTGCGGTGGTGGCGCGCGGGCACGTCTTCTACCGCCTCGGCATGGATCCGGTGCCCGCGGAGCGGCTGCGCGCGGGCGATCGGCTCGAGACCGCCTTCCGCTATCCCGGCGACTACGCACCACCCGACGCCAGCACGCCCGTGCGCCCGGCGATCACGGTGCGTGCGGTCGAGCCTGCGGGCGACGGGCCGGTCTGGGCCGGCACGGTCCGTGAGACGCACACGCTCTTCCTCACCGCCGGCGTCCTCTGCGCGGAGTGAGAGTCTCTCAGGCGCTGCTTCGGCTCGAGCGGCGCCTGACGCGCTGCCGGCTCTGCCCGCGTCTCGTGGAGCATCGCGAGCGGGTGGGCCGCGAGAGGGTGGCGCGCTTCCGCGCCTGGACGTACTGGGCGCGTCCCGTGCCCGGGTTCGGCGATCCGGCGGCGCGGCTCCTGCTCGTCGGGCTCGCCCCGGCCGCGCACGGGGCCAACCGCACCGGGCGTATGTTCACCGGCGACGAGAGCGGCAACTGGCTCTACGCCGCGCTCCATCGCGCCGGCTTCGCCAGCCAGCCCCTGGCGCGCGATCGTGACGACGGGCTCACGCTGACCGACGCGTTCGTCACCGCGGTGGTGCGCTGCGCGCCGCCCGCGAACCGTCCCTCGCCGCGTGAGATCGCGACCTGCCGTCGCTACCTGCTGGAGGAGCTCGCGCGCCTCTCCCGGCTCCGGGTCGTCGTCGCGCTCGGCAAGGTGGCGCACGACGGCTTCCTCGCCGCCGAGCGCGCGCGCGGCACGGCGCTGCCCTGTCCGCTGCCGCGCTTCGCGCACGGCGCGGAGCATCGCCTGGCGTCGGGGCTCGTGCTCGTCTCCTCGTACCACCCGAGCCAGCAGAACACGTTCACGGGGAAGCTCACGCGGCCGATGCTCGACGCGGTGCTCGCCCGCGCGCGGGCGCTGGTCACGGCGTGAGGCTCACGTACACCTCGCACGCGACGCGCTCGCCGTCCGCGAGAACCTCGGCCGGTCGGCGGGCGTAGAGGCGCCCCTCGTCCTCGTAGGCGTCGAGCGCCGCCAGGGAAGCCGCGTCCACGTACTCGACCAGGACGCCCTCGACCCGGCCGTCCGCCTGCGGCACGATCGTCGGGTAGCCGTGCGCGCCGAGGACGCGCGCGAAGCCCTCGAGCGTGGCGCGCCGGCGGCGAAAGCGCCGGCCCGTCAGATCCTCGAGGCGCCCGTCGTCCTTCAGCGTGCCGTAGACGAAGAGAGCCACGCCGCCCATGGCGGGCATGATAGAGGTGGACGGTCGGCTGCCTCAAGCGCTCGGCGCGCGCACGCTCAGGCGGCGTGCGGCCGGCCGACGCGCTGCCCGATGGGACCGAGGTGCTGATCGCGCCGGACGCTCACCTGCACGCCACGCTCACCGAGCCAGGCGAATGTGTCCTGCAGCTCGGCGAGACTCGCGTCGCCCAGGTCCGACGGAACCGCCACCTCGAGGCGCGCGCCGCGCCCGGCACGCACCGCGTCCTCGGCGATTGTCTGGGCGGTGTAGGGAGTGAGCCAGCCCGCGCGCTGGATCTCGCCGCCCGCCTCGCCGCGCGGCGAGACCACGCGCGCCCAGGCGCGGAACGGCGCCTCGCTGGCCCGGATCTCCGTCTCGTGGCGCTGGCGCAGGAGCGCGAGCACCGTGCCCTTGAGATCGTCGTACGTACGCACCCGCTCGAGAGCGGACTCCGAGACGACAATGCCGAATTCCGTCTCGAGCGCGAGCGTCAGCTCGAGCAGATCGAGCGAGTCGGCCGCGAGATCGTCGGTGAGCGAAACGTCGGGGGTGAGTTCCTCGATGTTCACGCCGAGCTGTTCGGCGACGACGCGTCGAACGCGCGGCTCCACGAAATCGAACATGCCCAACCTCCCACTGCGCGCGGACGGTGGCTGCGCCTGGCCCGAACGAGATCCGGAGCGAACCGGGTCAGCAGTGTCGGGACGCGACCGTCTGTTGAAGTGTGAGAATTGCGCGAAGCCATAGCACGAAACCATGCGATGGGTATCCCCTGAAAGGGGGGCGAGGGAAAAAAAGTCTCGGTCGATCGCTCGTTTAACGACGCACCGCGGCAGTCGAAGTGTCACGCCGGCGCGGCACGTCTGCAACCCTTGGCGCGATAAAGCTTTCCACGTACGACACACTGCAGCAAGAAGGCCCGGGAAGGCCACCACCCCACGGGCGGCGAAGCGTGGGTGGCGAGCCGGGCGCATGGTATAGGGGGGGGACCGGCCCCCGTAGCTCAGTGGATAGAGCGGTCGCCTCCTAAGCGACAGGCCGCGCGTTCGATTCGCGCCGGGGGCACTTCACGCCCGCCCGGGTGAGGCCGTCGGCCCCCGGCTCGTCCCGCGCTACGGGTGCTGGCTCAAATCTCGTCCATCCCGTTGCGGCTCAGGTCCCGAAGAGCGGCGACGAGATCAGGTAGTCCGCCGTGGCGCGATTGCAGGCGGTCGGCACGTTGTGCAGGACAGCGAGACGCAGCAGCGCCTTCACATCGACGTCGTGCGGCTGGACCTCGAGGGGCTCCCAGAAGAAGACGAGAACGTCGGCTTCGCCGGTGGCGATCAGGGCGCCCGCCTGGGCGTCGCCGCCGGCCGGGCCGTGCAGCAGCGTACGCACCGTGAAGCCGGGAATCTCCCGGATCGCCTCCCCCGTTGCCGCCGTCACGATGAGCTCGTGGCGGGAGAGCGTGCCGGCATTGAACCGCGCCCACTCCAGGAGGTCGGCCTTCTTGCCGTCGTGGGCGATCAGGATGATGCGGAGACGTCGCATGTTTCGGGCAAGGCGTGAAGAGCTCTATGCTTCACCCGGCGCTGAGGCAAGTCACTCGATTCCCGTCGGCGCCTCCCCGCGCCCCGCAGGCCCGAGGCGCCGCTTGCAGCTGGCGCGCGACATGCGCCTTGCGCGGCGTGACTGATGGAATGCCGCCGCCCGTCAGTTTCGTGCCGATCGCGGGACGCGCGTGTACGCGGGATGGCTTCTCGGCCCCGCCCGTTCTTGCCGTGAATCGGTGTCCTTTTCCCCTCTCCGCCCCCGGCGCGTCGCGATCGCCCGCGTGGCACCTCGCTTGCTTCAGCGCACCGGAGAACGGGCGTCTCGACGCGTCGAGACAGAACAGCCCATCCAGCCAAAAGGGGGAGAGAATGAGCAAGGTTTCGAGGATCAAGAGGAGGAAGTCCAAGGGCTTCACGCTGATCGAGCTGCTCGTCGTGGTGGCTATCATCGGCATCCTGGCCGCCATCGCGATCCCGCAGTTCGCCGCGTATCGCTCGCGCGGCTTCAACGCCCGCGTGGCGGCCGATGCCCGCAACGCGGCCACCGCCCAGGAGGCGTACTTCGTGGACAACAACACGTACGCCTCGGGCGCGTGCAGCACGCTGCCGGGCTTCAACCAATCGGGCGGCGTGGTCTGCAACTCGACGGGCACGGCGACCAACTTCACGGTCACCACGACCCACCCGAGCATGAGCTACACGACCGGCTGCACCTGGACGAGCAACCCGGCCGCCGGGACCCCGAACCTGGTCTGCTCGTAAGTCTCGTCTGAGTCGCTTGCATTCGACGGGGGACGGATCTCGGTCCGTCCCCCGTCGCGTTTCTTTGCACGCGTTTGACGGTGGCGGGCAGCCTGGATAGGGGAGACTCGATGCGTGGGACTCGGCTTCAGGTCGCGAGGGTCGGCACGACGCTCCTGGTGGCAGGCCTTCTCGTGGCCGCGGGGCCGCCCGCCGCAGAGCCTCCCGCCGCAGAGCCGCCCGTCGCGGAGCTCCGGGTGGAGGTGCCGCCCGGCCTCGACGACGGGGCGCGGAGTCTCAACCTTCGCCCCGAAGACGCGCCGCCTCCCGGGTCCTGTCGCCTCTGGTACCCGCACCGCAAGCGCGCCGACCAGCCGCCACCCGGCCCGTGTGCGCGGCTCACGCGGGACATCCCCGCGGGAGCGTGGATACTGCACCGGGCCCTCGACGGGAAGCGGCTGCTGCGCATCCATTGAGCGCGGGGCGGGACGCCGACACGCGTCTCGCAAGCGGCGATCTGAACCATGGAGCGTTTGGAACGCTCCTTGTGCGCCGGCCGCGGAATGGCGTACGGTCCGTCGATGAGCGACGACCTGGCCTGGCTGGACGCGACCGCGCAAGCCGACCTGGTGCGGCGGCGCCAGGCGAGTCCCGTCGAGGTGGTCGAGGCGGCGATCGCGCGCATCGAGCAGACCAACCCCGAGCTGAACGCGGTCATCATCCCGCGCTTCGAGAAGGCGCGCGCCGAGGCCGCCTCGCCTGCGCTGCCGGAGGGCCCTTTCCGCGGCGTGCCGTTCCTGCTGAAGGATCTCATCTGCTGCTCCGCGGGCGATCCCCATCACATGGGAACCCGCTTCCTGCGCGACCTGGGATTCATCGCGCCCCTCGACACGTATCTCGCGGAGAAGTTCCGCGCCGCCGGCTTCGTCTTCCTCGGCAAGACGAACACGCCCGAGCTGGGCACGCTCCCCACCACCGAGCCCGAGGCCTACGGCCCCTCGCGCAATCCCTGGGACACGAGCCGCTCGACGGGAGGCTCGAGCGGCGGCTCGGCGGCCGCGGTCGCCGCGGGCATGGTCGCCGCCGCGCACGCCAACGACGGCGGCGGGTCGATCCGTATCCCGGCGAGCGCGTGCGCGCTGGTCGGACTCAAGCCGTCACGCGGGCGCATCTCGTGCGGGCCCGGGCTCGGCGAGATGCTGGGCGGGCTCGCCACCGAAGGCGTGCTGACGCGCTCGGTGCGCGACACCGCGGCCATCCTCGACGCGGTCGCGGGACCGATGCCCGGCGACCCGTACGTCGCGCCGCCGCCGGCCCGCCCGTTCGCGGCCGAGGTGGGCGCGTCGGTGGGGAGGCTGCGCACCGGCCTCCTCACCCGGCCGCCGGGCGGGCAGTTCGCGGCCCACCCGGACACCGTGGCCGCCGCCGAGGGCGCCGCGCGCCTCCTCGCCTCGCTCGGCCACTCGGTCGAGGTCTCGCATCCCGAGACGCTCGACGACCCGGAGTCGGCACCCCACTTCACCACCATGTACGCCACCGGCATGGCACACCTGCTCGACGTGCTCGGCCACGTCGTGGGCCGCGCGCTCGGTCCCACCGACGTCGACGCGCTCAACTGGGGGCTCGCCGAGATGGGGCGCGGCTGCTCGGCGGCGCAGTACCTCGCCACGCGCGAGTGGATCGCCCGTTACACCCGCCGGGTGGCGAGCTGGTGGGCGGGCGGCTTCGACCTCCTGCTGACGCCGACGCTCACCGCGCCGCCGCTGCCGCTCGGCCACTTCGTGCCCGACCCGGGCGACCCGATCACGGTCGGCATTCGCGCCGCGCAACTCGCCGCCTTCACCTCGCCGTTCAACCTGACCGGGCAGCCGGCGATCTCGTTGCCGCTCCACTGGGGGACGGGCGAGCTGCCGAGCGGGGTGCAGCTGGTCGCGGCTTACGGGCGGGAGGACCTCCTGATCCGCGTCGCGGCGCAGCTCGAAGCGGCGCGGCCGTGGGCGGGACGCCGCCCGCCGGTCCACGCCTGAGAGTCCGTGCGCGGGCGCGTCAGCTCGGCCGGGTGCCCTCGTAGCTGATCCGGCTCCCGGGCGGGACCGACGCGACCAGCCACGCGTTGCCGCCGATCACCGAACCCTTGCCGATCACCGTCTCGCCGCCGAGGATCGTGGCCCCGGCGTAGATGGTGACGTCGTCCTCGAGCGCCGGATGGCGCCTGGCGCCCGGCTTGCCGGGCACGCCGCGCGCCAGGCTGAGCGCGCCCAGGGTGACGCCCTGGTAGAGCTTGACGTTGTTCCCGATCACGCACGTCTCGCCGATCACGACGCCCGTGCCGTGGTCGATGAAGAACGACTCGCCGATCTGGGCGCCGGGGTGTATGTCGATGCCGGTGTTCGTGTGCGCGTGCTCCGCCATGATGCGCGGCAGCATGGGCACGCGCTCGCGGTAGAGCTCGTGCGCGATGCGGTGGGTGGTGATGGCCTCGATCGACGGGTAGCTGAAGATGACCTCTTCGACGCTGTTGGCGGCGGGATCGCCCTGGAAGGCGGCGATTACGTCCTTGGAGAGGAGCGCGCGGATTGCGGGCACCTTGCGCAGGAGCGCGAGCGTCACGGTCTCGGGCCAGTCGGGGTCGCGCGGCACGCCCGCGCTGCGGAAGCCTTCGTAGCTCGCGGCGCGCGCGGTCTGCTCGACCAGGATCTCGTAGGCCGGATAGAGGTGCGAGGCGAGGGCGAAGCGGAGCTTCGAGTCGTCGAGCGAGCCGGTCGCGTAGTAGCCCAGGTACATGACCGCCTTCAGATGATGGAGCGCCTCGATCACCTGCCGTTTGTTGGGCAGATGGGCGCTGCTGAGGCTGTCGATGAGGCGCCCGGCCCCGTAACTGGCCGCCACCTCGCCGATCATCTGCTCGAGCTCGCCTCGGCGCTCGCCTGTCATGCCCGGCCCTAGTACCCCGCGCCTCGGCCGCGGGCAAACCCGGCGCTCGCGCATGGGAGGCGCGCCACGCGGGGCTGCTCGTGGCGCCGCTCGACGCCCAGGGCGAGCAGCAGGTGGCGGGTCGGGCTGACCACGGCAGACTCCTGCCAGCGGCTCAGCGCGCGCCGGACGGATGCCTTTGAATCCACGCGACCTCGCCGTCGAGCGCGAGCGCGGCCGCGGCGGCGAGGGCGTCGCCGACGGCGCCGGGCAGGACGCCGTCATAGACGGGCCCCGCGGGCGGCTCCACGCGCACGCGCAGCCACCCGAGCGGCGCGCCGCGCACGTCGCGGGCGGCGGCGCGATAGGTGCCGCGGAGCGGCGCGCCACGCATGACGAGCGCGGCTTCCGCTCCCTCCGCGCGCGCGAGGTGGTCCACGCCGAGGGTCGGACCACCGTCCTGGAAGAGCGTCAGGCGCAGCGCGCCGTCGTCCCAGGCGGAGAGCACCTCGGCAATACGCGGCGAGGTGGTCACGACCTCGCGCCGGACGAGCACGCGCGAGCGGCCGACCACCCAGAGCGCGGCACACACCTCGCCTCCGGCGCGCAGCACGAAGGTCGGCTCGTCCGGCGTGTGGGGCCAGCCGGGCGGTTCGAGCGCTCCGCGCGCGCCGCTCGGCAGGCGATCGAGAACCAGCCGGTCGCCGGCTCGATGGGCGGCGAACGTAACCGCCGGGTCGGGCGCGACCCATGCCTCCTGCCGCGCGCAGCCCAGCGCAGCCGCGATCGCGATCTGTATGACGAGCCCGTGGTGGGGGCGCGGTCTTCGCACGGACGTCGGTCGGCCGCCGGCTTCGGTGGCGCGACGGGCGCGGGTTCTTCTCTCAGGGAACGCCGGCCACCGCAAACCCCCGGAGGACCGCGTCCACCGCCGCCACCCGGTGAATCCGGTGACGCTCCGCCGGCCCGGGTGGATTTCCGTCGCCAAATAGGCTAGCTGTCGCGATGAAGGGGGTGGTCCACCAGTCGTCGGTCGGGCCACGGTCCCCGCCCCGGGCGGCTGGCGCTCGAGCTGCCCGGGAACGAGGCTCGTTGGCGGCTGCGGAGAAAAGCCCGCCGCGGTCGCCCGCGAGAAGCGGAAGGTGGCAACACTCGAACCCGGATACGAGGAGGCGCCGCAGCGCCCCGGGCCGGATGTGGTCCGGCAGCTCGCGCGCCAGCGCTTCGGCATCGGACGGCTCCACCGCGAGCAGGAGCGCGCCATCGCCGCGGTGCTCGCGGGCAAGGACGTCCTGCTGGTCCTGCCCACGGGTGGCGGCAAGTCCCTCTGCTATCAGCTCCCCTCGCTCCTGCTGCCGCGGCCGACGGTGGTGGTTTCGCCCCTGCTCGCCCTCCTCGAGGACCAGTCCCTCAAGATGCAGCAGTTTGGTGTGCCGGCGGTGCGTCTCGACAGCACGATCGGCGCGGCGGAGCGTCGCGCGGCGCTCGCGCGCATCGCCGAGGGCGGCTCGCTCCTGGTCCTCACCACGCCCGAGACGCTGGCGCGCGACGAGCTGGGCGCGCTCCTGGAGAAACAGCCGCCGGGGCTGGTCGCGGTCGACGAGGCGCACTGCGTGTCGGAGTGGGGACACGACTTCCGCCCCGCATACCTGGCGCTCGGGCAGCGCCTCGCAGGCTTGAAGGCCGGGCAGGTGCTCGCGCTCACGGCGACGGCGACGCCGCCCGTGCGCGACGACATCGTGCGCTATCTCGGGTTGCGCGACCCCCAGGTGATCGTCGCCTCACCGCACCGCCACAACCTGATGTTCTCGGTGCGGAGCGTCCGCGGCGACGAGAAGCTCCGCCAGCTCGCCAAGCTCGCGCGCCGCCTGCCGCGCCCCGGGATCATCTACTGCTCCACCACCAAGACGGTCGAGGACGTCTGGCTCGGACTCCGTCTGATCAAGGTGCCGTGCGCCCGCTACCACGGCAAGATGACCGACAAGGACCGCACCGAGCACCAGGCGCGCTTCATGCGCAAGGGCAAGCGGATCGTCATGGTGGCGACCAGCGCCTTCGGCCTCGGCATCGACAAGCCCGACATCCGCTACATCATCCACTATCAGGCGCCGGCCTCGCTCGAGCGCTACCTGCAGGAGGCCGGGCGCGCCGGGCGCGACGGCTATGGTGCGCGCTGCATTCTCCTCTTCGACGAGAGCGACCTCGAGATCCAAGAGCATCTCCTCGCGCTCTCGCGCCTTTCCCCGGCGCTCCTCGGGCGCTTCGGACGCGCGCTGGCGGCGTGGGCGGGCGAGGAACGCGACGCCAACATCGAGGAGCTGGCTCTCTCGGCGGGCGTCTCCCAGCGCGCCGCCACCTCGCTGGTGACGACGCTGGTCGAGGCCGGCGTGTGCGAGCGGGTGGGCGAGGGGCGCATCCATCCGACCGTGCCCCTCGATACGCTGGTCGAGCGGGTGGAGAGCCTGCGGAGCCGCTTTGAGATCCTGCGCCGCGAGGACGCGCGGCGCCTGCGCGCCGTGGTCGAGTACGCCAACGAGACCGGGTGCCGGAGCGTCGCGCTCCGGCGCTACTTCGGCGACGAGAGCACCACCCCGTGCGGGCGCTGCGACCTCTGCCGCGCAAGCGGCGCGGCCGCGCCCGAGCGGTTCTTCGGACGGCGCGGCGGTGACCGCCGCCGGCACGACGACCGGCGCGCGTGGCGGGGGCCGCGGCCCGCCGCCGTCGCAAGCCCCGAGGTTGGCGGTGCCGGCGCGCCGTCCGCGTTCGCTTCCGATGGTGCCGACCGGCGTCGACGCCGACGCCGACGCCGGGGACGCGGGCAGCGGGGCCACGGTGGCCCGCCCGACGAGATGATGCGGCCCGCGGCCGCGGCCGCGCCCGCGCCCGCTCCCGCGGCCGCGCCGGCGTCTCCGCTCCCGCCGCTCGACGCGGCGGCCGACGACCTGGCGGCGGAGTTGGGCGCACCGGGCCTGCCGCCGCCGCCCGGCGCCGCAGCCGCGTCGGCGGGCGATGCCGGACGGCCGCCCGGCGCGCGCCGCCGCCGGCGGCGGCGCCGGCGCGGTCGGGGCCCGCGCCCTGAGGCAGCCGCGCCGCCCCGGGGCCCGGCCGGCCCCGGTGAGCCGCCGTCTCAGAGTTCGTGAACGAATCCCCGGACCGAGCCGGGTGGCCGAGGCGCCCGCCCCGCAAGGCACGACGACGAGTCATGGCCGCAGGCTATGGCGAGGAGGAGCAACGCCGCGCGGCGGGATGCATCGGCCGCCCGGCGACGGATTCGTCCACGGACTCTCAAGCGTAGCGGATCGCGTCGGTCGGCGGCAGGCGGGCCGCGCGCCACGCCGGCCACAGGCCCGCCAGCGCCGCGAGGGCCGTGGGCAGCACGCCGGCCAGGATCGCGAGCCTCGCCGTCACCAGGAAGACGGGCGCCCCCAGACGCTCCGCCGCCGCGTTCAAGCCCGCGACCGCGAGCGTGCCGGCGAGGAGCCCGAGGAGGCTGCCCGCGATGCCGAGGCTCGCCGCCTCGGCGACCAGCCACCCGACGACCTGCCGCCGCGTGGCGCCCACCACGCGGCGGAGCCCGATCTCGCGCCGCCGCTCGACCACCGCCGTGAACATGGTATTCGTGACCGCGAGCGAGGCGACCACGAGCGCCACCAGCGCGCTCCCCACGATGATGCTGTTCAGGAACACGAGTGATCGGTCGAGTTCCCTGGCGGCATCGGCGGGTGACACGACCGAAACGTGATCGACGCGCTCGCGGATGCGCGCCGCCACCGCCTCCGGATCTTCACCGTCGGCCCAGAACACGGCCGCGGCGGTCGCGATCGGGAGCAGCGTCGAGCCCGGCACCATGGCGAGGCGGCGGAGCAGCGGCTCGCTCTCGACGAGCAGGCTCTCGGCGGTCGCGAAGGGCATGAAGAGGAAGCTGTCGGGGCCGGTGAGCGTCGGCTCGAGGACACCGGCCACCCGGAACGTCTTCCCGCGGATGGCGATCGTCCCGCCGGTGTCGACATGGAAGTAGCGCGCCACCTGGCTCCCGAGGACGACCTCGTCGCCGCCCGGGGTGGGGAGCAGGCGGCCGCTCCGCACGCGGGGGGGCCGGCTCTGCCGGTTGCGCTCGAGGGCGACCAGGTCGGCGCCGAAGACGAGCGGCGCCAGCGTGAAAGGAAGAGTGGCCGGCGCGTCCGAGAGCGGGAACATCACGAGCGGCGCGACCAGAGCCACGCCCGGGACGGCGCCCAGCGCGGCGAGCTGCTCACGGGAGAGGAGTCCGCCGCGCGTCATGCCGGTCACCGCACCGGTGCCGGAGCCGCTCACCGTGATCTGCCCGGTGGCGAAGTCGCGCCCACCCTCGACCAGGCGGCCGAGCTTCTCGGCGAGCCCGCCCAGGAGCACGAGCGCCGCCACCCCGATCGCCATCCCGGCGGCGGTGAGGGCGCTCCGCACCGGGCGGCGGCGCACGTCGTGCAGCGGGAACATGGAAGGGCCCGGCTTGTAGAGCCGACCGAATCTCAGCGCAAGACGGCGGCGAGCGGCTGTCGCGCGCGACCGTGGTTACCCCGCACACTCCCGCCCCATGTCGCGCGAAACCGCCGGCAGGGACGCGATCGCTCCGAGGTGACACAGAACGACGCCCCGTGCCTGCGGCTCGACAACCTTGCTCGTCGGTCGCCTACGACGCGGTCCGGCTCGATCTCCCCGTTCGCACGCGCTGAGGCCGGGGGCTCCGGGCGGCTGCGGCTCTACCGCACCGCACCTTGCTCGGCAGGAAGGGCCGGTAGTAAAAGACGCGCTCCGACAACGTTGCAACCCGGGAGGGCGCAATGATCAGGGACGGTGGTGAAGGCTGGCGCCCGTGGCGTGTCGTGCCCCGTATCGCTGCGGGGGCCATCTCGGTGCCCGTCGTGGTGGGGTTCGTGGCACTCGGCGCGGTGGTGGTCGTCGTGCGCTCGCTGCGCGACGTCGCCCGCGACACGTGGGCGCTCGTGCCCGCGTGGCGCAGCGACGCGCGCGAGCGCAACGGCGCGCGGAGCTCGGACGCTGCCTGAGGGCGGGTAGGCGCGGCCCGGGCGCGGGGTCGCGCGATGACACCGCCAGCCGTTGACCTTCGGTCGCCGGCTGCTACAGTGCGCGGGCGCGTAGGGGGGAGGTGGGGGTCGTGGTGGATGTGGATCCGTTGCGTGCCACGCGGCGCGCCGAGCAGCCCGCTGTTCGGCCGGCGGGCATCCCGGGGCGACTGCGCTCGCTCTTCTCGGCTCCTGGGTGGACGAAGAGGCCCGAGCCGCGCGTCCGCTACGGGCAGACCTTCCTGCCCGGGCTGGCGGTCCTGGGGCGCCCGCACCTGGCGGCGGCGAAGCCGCTCCTCGAGCGGGCCGATGCCGTGCGCGGGCGGCGCTTCACGCATCTCGGGCGCACCGTCGGCTTCCCCGGGCGCATCGACTGGAGCCCTGCGGGGCTCTCGCAGGCCTGGCTCGTCGAGCTGAACAGCCTCGACGACCTGATGGCGCTCGGTGTGTCGGCAGCGCTCGCGCCCAGCGCCGACGCCCGCCGGCGCTCATACAACGTGGCGTCAGCGCTCGTGCGCGAGTGGATCGCGGGCGCGGGCGAGCCCCGCGGCGTGGCGTGGGCGCCGCGGGCGCTGGCGCGGCGCATCCCGAACCTCCTCTATCTGCACGCCTTCTTCGCTGCGGAGCTGCGGGCCGACCCCGCACAGCGGCGGGCGGTGCTCGAGAGCCTGCAGGCGCAGGCCGCGGCGCTCGCCGGGGCGGTCGCCGGCCAGCCCGCCGACCATCGCCTGATCGCCGCCGGCCGCGCCCTCTTCATGGCCGGCCGCTTCTTCGATGGCATGGAGGCGCGCGGCTGGCTCGAGGCGGGCGCGGCGATCCTGTGGGCACAGCTCCGCGAGCAGGTGAACGAGGACGGCGGGCACCGGAGCCGCAGCCCGGCGACGCACGGGCTCGTGCTCGCCGACTACCTCGAGGTGATCGCCATCTTGCTCGCGGCCAACGACGACGTGCCGCTCTGGGCGCGCAAGCGCGTGAAGGCCATGGCCGACTTCCTCGCCCGGATCATCCATCCCGATGGCGAGATCCCGGTCTTTCACGATGCGGCGCTCGGGGTGGCGCGGCCGGCCCGCGAGCTCCTCGCCACCGCGGCCATCGTGCTCCACGAGCCCGACCTCGCGCCGCCCGGCGATCTCCCCGGCGTCTGGCCGCTCCTCGTGGTGGGTGACGCCGGCCGGCGCACGCACGCGCACCTCCCGCGCCGCCGCGAGGGGGTGGAGGCGCGCGCGCTTCGGCGCACGGGCTTCTACGTCCTGCCCGGCGAAACGGGCGACGTGCTCCTCCTCGACGGCGAGAGCCCGCCGGCCGACGGGCACGACGGTGCGTTCGGCTACGAGCTCTCGGTCGGCGGCATGCGGATCATCGTCGATGCCGGGGTGGGGGGCGAGGAGCCGGCGCCGTGGGCGGAGTACTTCCACAGCACGCGCGCCCACAACGTGGTGAGCGTCGCCGGCGCTGAGCAACGCGCCAACGGACGTATTCCCGTCGTCTCCGACGTGCACTGGGTGGTGCGCGACGGCCTCCTCTACTTCTCCGGCACGCACGACGGCTTCGCGCGGCTCGCGCTCGACCTCCGCCTGAACCATCGCCGGCGGGTGTTCTGCCTCCCGGGGCGCTTCTGGCTCGTGTGCGACGAGATACTGGGCAGCGGCCAGTGGGACGTCGAGTCGTTCATCCACTTCCACCCCGAGGTCCGGCTGGTGGCGGCTTGCCACGGCCGCCCGGCCTTCGTCGCCTCGCGCTCCGACGCCGCCGCGGTCGCGATCGTCCCCGCCGGGGTGCGTGACGTCCGCATGACGGGCGCTGTCGAGACGCCCGCCCCCCAGGGCTGGTACGCGGCGCGCTACGGGGCTCGGCGGCCGGCGCCGGTGATCTCGCTCGCGGCCTCCGTCCGCCTGCCGTTCGTCTTCGGCTACGCCCTCGTGCCGCGCTCCGACGGCCCGACCGCGCTCCACTTCGAGCACGACGCCTTCCGCCTGCACGCGGTGCTGCGCACGGGCGGCGTCGAGTACCGGATGGCCGTCGTCCAAGGCGACGTGGAGATCACGTCGCGCGGGCTCTGATGCGCGGACTGCTGGTCTGCTCGGACTGGGGCGACGTTGCCGTTCCCGCGACCGCGTGGTCGGGTGCGGACGCCGCCGGCCGTGCGCTCGTGCTCGCGCACATGGAGCCGCCGCTAGCGGTCGCGACCAACGAGAAGCAGACCGTCCACGCGGTGCTGGCGGGCGACGTCTACAACGCCCGGCAGCTGCGCACGGGGCTCGTCGGCCGCCACGCGCTCGCGACCCGCGACGACGCCGAGGTGGTCGTCCACCTTTACGAAGAGCGCGGCGTGCAGTGCGTGAAGGCGCTGCGCGGCGCGTTCGCGGTGGCGCTCTGGGACGAGCGGCTCCAGCGGCTCCTCCTCGCGCGCGACCAGCTCGGCCTCGTTCCCCTTTACTACGCGGCCGACGGCCGGCGGCTGGCCGCCGCCTCGAGCCTGCCCGCGCTCGCGGCGCTGCCCGCGCTCGTCAGCGCCTGGGATCCGGCGGCGCTCGAGACGTTCGTGACCTTTGGCCTCGTGCCGCCACCCTCCACGGTCTACGCCGCCATCCGCCAGCTCGGCCCCGGCGAGATGGGCTTGTGGGAGGACGGGCGGCTGCGCACACAACGCTACTGGCAGCTCACCTTCCCCGAGCGCCTCCTCAAGCGCGCCGATCTGCCGCGCCTGATCCGCGAGCAGGTGCTCGAGGCGCTCCGGCTCCGCCAGGCGGGGAGGGTGAGCGGTCTCCTTCTCTCCGGCGGACTCGACGCGGCGGCTCTCCTCGCGCTCGCCGCGGCGGATCGCCGACTGCCCGCGCGCGCCTACACGGCGGCCTTCGCGGACGGCGACCAGGAGCTCGGCGCGGCGGCGGAGCACGCCGCGCGCGCCGGCGTCGACCACGTGGCGGTGGGCGCGACGCCCGACTGGCCGGCGGCGCTCGACGCCCTGCTCGCCGCCCACGGCGCTCCGATCGGCGGGCTCGAGGTGGCCGCGCTCCAGCTCGCGGCGACGCGCGCGAGGGACGAGGTCGACGTCCTCCTCGCCGGCGTGGGCGGCGAGGAGGTCTTCGGCGGCTCACCGCCCGCGCGCGCGCTGGAACGCGTCCGCCGCTATCGCGCGCTGCCCGCGCTCGCGCGCGAGGGCGCGCAGCTGTGGGCCCGTCTGGTGCCAGCCGGCCGGTCCGCGCGCCTGCGCCACCTGGTCGAGGCCGAGCGGCTCGGGCCCCTCGAGATGTACGCGCGCGCGGTGAGCCACGTGCTTCCCGAGGAGCGCGAGGCGCTGTATACGCCGGAGACGCTCGCCGTCCTCGGGGAGGCGCGTCCGTGGGACACGCTCGGCCGGCTCTTTGCGGACGCGGCGTCGGCCGGCGCGACCGACCCGGCCGACACGATCCACTACGCGGAGCTGACCCTGCGCCTGCCCGCACGCGCGGTCGCAGCCCGCGCCGCCGCGGCCGGGCTCGACCTCCGCCTGCCGCTCGCCGACCATCGGATCGCACAGTTCGTCGCGTCCGTGCCGGCGGCGCTGCGCGCCAGCGCGGCCGAGCGCCAGCTCCTCCTGCGCGGCGCCTTGGCCGGGCTGCTGCCCCCCGCGACGCTCCGGGCCGCACACTCGAGCCCGGCGCCCCCGCGGCACGCCTGGTCGGCCTGGCTGGACGAGGCCCTCACCCCCGCCCGCATCGCCAGCCACGGCTTCTTCCGGCGGGAGATGGTCGTGCGCCTCCTGAAGGAGCACCGGAGCGGCGCACGCGATCACACGGCGCGGCTCTGGTCGATCGCCCTCGTTACACGCTGGCTCGAGCGTCAGGGGCTGCCGCTGGGGGCCGCCGAGCGCGCGGCGGGGTAGCGCATCACACCACCGCGTGTTCCTCGGCGATGGCCACGACGCGCTTCACGGTGCACGCCTGCTCGTCTTCCTCCGCGACCGCCTGCCCGCCGGGGAACGCGGTGAAGCTTTGGGCGCGACGGCAGGTGGGGTCGCCTGTTGCCCCCGGCCGTTGGTTGGAGTCGCAAACGTGCCAACGGTTAGAGGCGGCGCGGGAACCGCTGGCGCGCGCAGGTTCGCGGCGCTGAGCCATCCCTGGACGGCGCCCGCGGTGGGCTGGATCCGGTAGCGCGTCCCACCCGGTCCTCGCGGCTGCCACGCGAGGATCTCGACTTCCGCCCCGTCCGCGAGCGTCGCGAGCGCCGTGCTGCCGGTGCTGTCGGTCAGCGTTACGCGACGCGCTCCCTCGCTCGAACAGGTGACCAGCACCCGCCGGCCCACGGCAAGGATCGGACCGTTCAGACGGCCGCGCGATGACTGGCCGACGTTCGAGTGTGGGAGAAAAGGACGCCGTGGAATGCTCATCGTGCCCCCTGCGGCCTGGTCCAGGCGCCAACCGCGCGGAGGCCTTCCAGGCGCGAGGCGGTCGCGAGAGTGAGAGCGGATCATTTCCGGCCTCACCTCAGACAAGACCACAAAATATTACTCTCAGCCACGATCAGCGTCAATCCGCCGTTTGCGTCGGGATCGTCTGGCGGGATACAGTTGCGACTCCTCGGCGCTCGACCAAGGGCCGCGCGAGACAACCCCGATGATCCACGTGATGCTGCCCGTGCAATATCTCCGCAAGGCGGGCGCGTACCGGATCGAACCGCAGAAGCGGCTCATGCTGGCCGTCCTTCAGACGGTCATCGACGACTGCCAGGGATCGAAGAATCGGCGGGCGGCCGGCGCCCCTGGGCCCCGCGACCGCAAGGCCTTCGAGGAAGCGAGGGCGTACCTCACGAGCACGGATCGCGGGTGGCCGTTCAACTTCGAGAACCTGTGCGAGGCCCTCGGGCTGGATGCCGGGTCGCTGCGGCGACAGCTCACCGGATGTGCAGCCCGATGATGCGTCCCTCCCGACCGTCGACCCCGTGCGACAACATGAACCATCGGCGGGCGAATTCGCCGGTCCCCCATTGTCCGCAGTGTGGCGGCGTCGTGAACGCGCGGCTGGCCACCGGGCACTGCGACGAGGCGAAGCACGCCGCCTCCCGCCGGCGGCAGTCCGTGTTCTGCGTCGAGTGCGGGGCCCAGCTGATCTTCGACCGCTCAGGCCGCTCCCAGTAGCGGCGGGTCCGGCCACCCCGTGTCGAGTGGACGCCGGACGCTTCAGCCCGTCCACACAACGCACTGATGTGGTTGCCCGAACGACTCGATCAGTGTAGATTTGTGCGCCAGTCCGTTTGTTTGCGCGTGACCCCGCCGTCTTCCAGCCGTCGGCCTCTCGCCCAGGCAACGTGACGAAATTCAAGAGACCCCTTGCGGGGTGAGGAGTCACAGATGGGCAAGAAGCTGTTCGTCGGCAACCTTTCCTTCGACACCAGCAGCGCCGACCTCGAGGCGCTGTTCTCGCAGGCCGGAAGCTGCGAGTCGGCAACGGTGATCGCCGACCGCGCCACCGGCCGGTCCCGGGGCTTCGGCTTCGTCGAGATGGGTTCGGCGGGCGAGGCCGAGAAGGCGGTCGCGGCGTTCAACGGTCACGAGCTGCATGGCCGCACGCTCAACGTGAGCGAAGCACGCGAGCGTTCGGGCGGCGATCGCCCCCGCGGGAACTTCGCCGGCCGCCGGGACCGCTAGACCTCGGCGCCTCCCCGCAGCACCGTTCGCTCGGGCCGACTTCAGCTCGGGGCGGTACCTTGGCGGATCTGCGTCAGCTCGGTCGGTGTCATGACCTCGGGCTCCTCGCTCGAGTCCTTCAGGTGCTCGAAGGCGGAGGGGATCGAGCTTCTGGCAAGTGGCCCCCGGGCAGGGGTGGTAGCACGAAGCCGGCGACCCGTCACCGCTCCAGCACGATCCACTCCGCGCCCTCGATCAGGCGGTTCGGGATCACGTGCAGGTGCCCGGCGTCGTCCATGATGCGCGTCTTGCGGAAGTCGATCTCGCGCACGACGCCTTGCACGCCCGCCGCCTGCACGCGGTAGCCGATCTCGATGTCGCGGTCCGCGGCGAGGAAGAAGCCGGCGATGATATCGTTGCTGGTGGCCGAGGCCGAGCTCACGAAGGCTGCGCTCATGAGGGCCAGCACGCCCGAGAGGCCGAGGACGATCGTCTGCAGCTGGAGGGTCGAGAGGACGATGCTCAGGACAAGCACCCAGCCTGCGCCCCCGGCGATGCGGACCGCGAGATCGCGCGTGGTCGGGCGCATCGTGGCGCGGCGGAGCGCGAGGCGCGTCGCCGCGCGAACGCCGCGCGTGAAGAGGATGCCGGCCGCGAGCAGCAGGACGGCGAGCGCCAGCTTGGGCGCGTAGTGCGCCGCCTGCTCGCTGAACTCCTTCAGGTCGAGCAGCGCGGGGGCGCCGAGCATCGTCAGGCGCGAGCCGCCTTCTTGCGCGCGCGCCCCTCGACCGCCTTCTTGAACTCCTCGACCGAGTCGCGCAGCGCCTTGTGCTCGAGCGGGCGGCGGATCGGGCCGGGGACCCAGAAGCCGATGTCGATCGTCTGCGTGCAGGTGGCCCTGGTGCGCGGGCCTGCCGGCTCGAACACGTACGAGCCGTGCACGTCCTTCACGTCGGGGCTCTCGACCAGATGCCAGCGCCCGCCGCGGGGCGGCTCGTATTCGTAGTCGAGGGTGTAGTGGACGATCTTGAGCATCATGTCGAGGCTGAAGGCGACCCGCTTGGGGAGCCCGTCCGGATGCCGCTCCAGCACGCGGCACTCGGTCACCGGACCCGACCACGACGGGTAGGCGTCGAAGTCGGTGAGCACCGCGAAGCAGTCCTCCAGCGAGCCCGCGATCTCGACCGAGTAGGATTGGCTGAAGTCGCTCACGGTGGGGGCGGACGATAACGGGGCCCCGGGCGCCGGGTCAAGGGTGTTGCGCCGCGCGTGATTCGGCTATGCTCGCGTGAGGCGGCGCGCATGGCGGTCAGGGCCATCGAGTGGCGCAACGGACGCGTGGTGATGCTCGACCAGCGTCTCCTCCCGACGCGCGAGGTCTACCGCGTCTACAGCGACCACCGCGACGTGGCAGCAGCCATCAAGGACATGGTGATCCGCGGCGCCCCGGCGATCGGCGTGGCCGCCGCGATGGGCATCGCGCTCGGCGCGCGCACGCTGCGCGGCGACCCGGAGCGCCACTTCCAGCGCCTGTGCCGGACCTTCGCCGCCACGCGGCCGACGGCCGTCAACCTCTTCTGGGCGATCGAGCGCATGCGGCGGGTCTTCGCGCGCAACCTCCGCCGCTCCCGCGACACGCTCCATACGCTCCTCGAGCGCGAGGCGCTCGCCATCCACGACGAAGACGTGGCCGCCAACCGGCGCCTCGGCGCGCACGGCGCGGCACTCCTCGAGGACAGCGCGACGATCCTGACCCACTGCAACGCCGGTGCGCTCGCCACCGCCGGGTACGGCACCGCGCTCGGCATCGTGCGCGCCGCGGTCGACGCCGGCAAACGCCCCTCGGTCATCGCCTGCGAGACGCGGCCCTTCCTCCAGGGCGCGCGACTGACGGCGTGGGAGCTCAAGAGGGACCGCATCCCGGTGACGCTGGTCACCGACAACATGGCGGGGCACCTGATGCAGGGCGGGCGGGTGAGCTGCGTCATCGTCGGCACCGACCGCACCGCGGCCAACGGCGACGTGGCAAACAAGATCGGCACCTACACGCTCGCGGTCCTCGCCCACCGGCACTCCATCCCGTTCTATGTGGCGGCGCCCATCTCCTCCATCGATTTCGCCTGCCCGGACGGCGCCCACATCCCGATCGAAGAGCGGGCGCCGCGCGAGGTGACGCACGTCTTCGACCGGCAGATCGCACCGAGTGGTGTCGGCGTGGCGAACCCGGCCTTCGATGTGACGCCCGCGGAGCTGGTGACCGCGATCGTGACCGAGCGCGGCGTGGCACGCCAGCCGCTCGCGCGCGCCCTCGGGCGGCTGGTCTCGGGCCGCGACCGCCGCCGCGCGGGGCGCGTGGAGCGCTCGCTCGAGCCGCGCCGCGAGCGGCGGCGCTAGCGCTGGCGATGGCATGGAGGTGAAGCTCGCCCTCCTCGCCGACGGGGCGAACGTCTCGCGCGAGGGCAAGCTCAACCTCTTCGGCATCTTCGACACCCTCTTCGCGCGCAGCTTTCCCACCACGCACCCGCAGATGCAGCTCGTGATTCGCTTCGAGGCGGCGGCCGAGGAGGCGAACACCACGCGCCAGGTGGAGATCCAGCTGGTGGCGAGCGACGGCGGCATTCTCTTCCGGCTGCCGGGAGCGCTCACCGTGCAGCAGCGGGGCCTCGGGGACGCGATCCGCATGGACCACGTCCTGACGCTGAACCACGTGCAGTTCGAGCGCCCGGGGCGCTACCGCTTCGACGTACTGGTGGACGGCCAGGTGGCGGCCCTGGTCCCGCTGCAGGTGGAGGAGATCGCCGCCGCGGCGCACTAAGGTCCTCAAGGACCCTAGCCCGCGGACCCCGGCTACGCCGCGCCCAGGCGCCGAGCGAGGCGCGCGTGCGCGGGCCAGCCGGGCAACGGCGCGCGGCGAGGCGCCTCCCATCGGATGCGGCGGCGGAGCGCCGCGATGCGGGCGAGCGCGTTGGCCACGTCCTCGCCGGCGAGGGCGCCCTCCGCTACCGCCTCCTCCACACCGCGCATCGCGGCGCGCGCCGCGTCGAGCGACTGGCAGACGAGCAACGCGTCACAGCCGGCGCCGAGCGCCGCGACCGCCGAGCGCGCCGGCGTCGAGCGCGCAGCCACCGCGTTCATCTCGAGGTCGTCGCTGAAGAGCACCCCGCCGAAGCCGAGGCGGCGGCGCAGGAGGTCGCGGCAGATGGCGGGCGAGAGCGTGGCGGGGCGGCGCGGATCGAACGCGGGGTAGAGGACGTGCGCGGTCATGAGCGCCGGGATGCCCGCGCGGATGGCGCGCGCGAAGGGTGCCAGCTCCACCGCGGCGAGGGCACGCCGCGGGCGGCGGACGCGCGGGAGGACGAAGTGCGAGTCGCCGACGCTCGCGCCGTGCCCGGGGAAGTGCTTCCCGCACGCGAGCACGCCGGCGCGCGCGAGCCCGCGTGCGAGCGCGACGCCCAGACGGGCGACCCGGGCCGGGTCGGTCCCGAAGGCGCGGTCGCTGATCACGCGGTTGCGCGCGTTCGACCACACGTCGAGCACCGGGGCGAAGTCGAGGTCGATGCCGGCGGCGCGGAGCTCGCGCCCCATGGCGTGGCCGACCGCCTCGGCGAGGCGGGCGTCACCCCGCGCACCGACCACCGCCGCGGGCGGGAAGTGCGTGAACGGCCGGGGCAGCCGGTCGACGCGGCCGCCCTCGTGGTCGAGCGCGACCAGCGGGCGCACCCCGGCGCCGGTCGCGTGGATCGCCTCGGTGAGCCGGCGGAGCTGGGCCGCCGAACGGATGTTGCGCTTGAAGAGGATGACGCCGGCCGGCGGGTGCTCGGCGAGGAAGGCGCGCGTCGCGCGGTCGAGCGTCGGGCCGGGAAGCCCGACCATGAAGAGCTGGGCGACGCTGCGCCGGAGCACGGTGGTCGGCATGGGGCGCCGTTCTAATAGCACGGCGCGGTGGCGTCCCACGACGCGGCCGGCTGGACGGCCCCCGCCGTCACTGTGGTGACGGTCGGTGCGCAACTTGTGCCGCGCACATGCCGCCTGCCCTCGCGGGCTCTGCGGCGCCAGCCGGGCGGGGTGAGTCGGGCACTCGGCGGGGCTGCGGTGGCATCCGGGTTGCTCCCCCTGCCCGCCATGCGCTCACCCCGCAGCCGTCGTCGCCCCAGCGAGGCAGGAATCGCCATGGCGATCGCCTTGTTCACCCTGATGGCGTTCATCGTCGCTACGGCCACGAGCACCCTCATGGCCAGCGCGGACATCGTGGCCACGCGCGAGGCGCGCGGCGCGAGCCAGGTCCACTTCGTGGCCGAGTCAGGGATCGCGGAGGCCCTCCAGCGCGTCAACGGCCCCGGGGTGGTGAACTTCCAGAACGACGTGGTGGGGCAATGGACGACCGCCTGGGGCAGCAGCTCGCACGCCTTCGGGCCGGTCTCCGGCTTCACGTATACGGTGACGGCGGTGGCGGGCGCCAGCGACCCGGCCAACACCGGGCGATTCATCGCCACCGCCAACGGGATCGCGAGCGTGCACAACGTGGTAGTGGCGAACGTGGTGCGCTCGGACATCCCCTCGACGGCGCCTGGCGCCATCTACCTCGCCACCGACCAGGCCACCAACACGACCTTCCAGGGCGACGCCTTCACGATCGACGGCAACGACCACAACTACACGGGCGGCGCCGGGCCGGCGCCGCCGGTCCCGGGGCTCTCCACGCGCAACGACGCCAACCGCCAGGAGGCGCTCGGCAGCCTCACCGCTCAGGAGAAGGACAACATTCGCGGCCTCGGCTTCTCGCTCTCGCCCCTCACCCCGAGCATCCTCACCTCGCCCGCGGCGCCGAGCATCGATCTGATGAACCAGATCATCGATGACCTGCTGGCGCTGTCCGGCGTGGTGCCGTACGACGACAATCAGATCAACGGCAACGCCACCTTCGGGACGAACGACGCACCGAAGATCACCCACTTCACGAGCGACGACGGCGTCACCATCAAGGGCAACGGGAATGCCAGTGGCGCGGGCATCATGATCGTCGAGGGCGATCTCACCATCCAGGGCCACCTCTCGTTCAACGGCCTGATCCTGGTCCGGGGCCGCACCAAGGTGGTGAACGATCCGTCCCTCACCGACGTGACCGGCAACGCCACCGTCTACGGCTCGCTGTGGACGCAGGACATCAACCTGATCGTCGGCGGCAGCGCCGTCATCAACTACAGCACCCAGGCTCTCGCGCTCGCGAACCAGGTCGGGGGCACCCACCCGCTCCCGTCGCCGCTCAAGGTCACCTCGATCGCAGACTGCGCGCAGCTCGCGAGCGGCGTGGGCGGCTGCCCGTAGCTCGGTCGCCCCCGTAGACACGGCGCGCCGGCCCTGCTATCTCTCGCATACGGGCGGGGATGGCGGCGGACCGGACCACGGGGCGGTACATCGCGGTCGAGGGCCCCATCGGCGTCGGCAAGACGGTCCTCGCGCGGCGGCTCGCCACCGAGCTCGGGTCGCGGCTCCTCCTCGAGCAGGTCGAGGAGAATCCCTTCCTCAGGAGATTCTACGAGGAACCGGGCCGGCATGCCTTCCAGACTCAGCTCTTCTTCCTGTTCGAGCGCTATCGCCAGCAGTGTGAGCTCGGTCAGCTCGAGCTCTTCGCGCAGGGCATCGTCGCCGACTACCTCTTCGCCAAGGACGGTATCTTCGCCGCGGTCACGCTCGGCCCGGACGAGTTCCAGCTCTACCAGCGGATCTTCCAGATGCTCGATCAACGGCTCCCGCGGCCGGACCTGGTCGTCTATCTCGAGGCCCGCCCCGAGGTGCTGCTGCGCCGGCTCCGCAAGCGCGACCGGGATTTCGAGCGCGGCATCACCCCGGAGTACCTGGAGAGGCTGACGGAGGCGTTCAGGGACTACTTTCACCGCTACACGGAGGCCCCGCTCCTGGTCGTCAACTGCTCGGACATCGACTTCGTCGAGCATGGCGGCGACCTCGCCGACCTGATCAAGGAGATCCGGGCCACGCGACAGGGGGTGCAGCACTTCATTCCGCTTGGAAGCCGGTAACGACCCCGACCCGCGACGGGCGGGGATTGGAACGGACCGAGACGGGACGCATC
The DNA here is from genome assembly GCA_005879795.1 of Deltaproteobacteria bacterium. Classification (NCBI taxonomy): domain Bacteria; kingdom Pseudomonadati; phylum Myxococcota; class Myxococcia; species Deltaproteobacteria bacterium. Next base: position 4,349 of record VBKJ01000203.1, on the reverse strand, counting down.
GGACGGCGCGAACGAACGTGAAGGGGTGACCGACCCCGAGCGCGCGAGCGACGGGGATCGGCGGCTTCGAGACTCCGCCCGCTTCACGGGGCATCGCACCCAACGGCCTCCCGGACCGTCGGTCCGAGGAGGCCGTTTTCGCATGGAGCAGAAGAAGGTGACGGTGCCCGACATCCTCCGCATGAAGGCGGCGGGCGAGCGGATCGCCATGGTGACCGCCTACGACTGCCCCTTCGCCCGCCTGCTCGACGAGGCGGGGGTGGACATCCTGCTGGTCGGCGACTCGCTCGGCATGGTGGTGCAGGGGCTCTCGACCACGCTGCCGGTGACCCTCGAAGAGATGGTCTACCATACGCGCATGGTGGCGCGCGGCCGCAAGCGCGCCCTCGTCCTGGGCGATCTTCCGTTCGGCTCCTACCAGGCGAGCCCCCAGCAGGCGGTCGAGAGCGCGGTGCGCCTCGTGAAGGAGGGCGGGGCCGAGGCGGTCAAGCTCGAGGGCGGGATCGCGATGGCCCGCACCATCGAGGCGATCACCGCGATCGACGTGCCGGTGGTGGGACACGTCGGGCTGACCCCGCAGTCCGTCCACCGTATGGGCGGCCACCGCGTGCAGGGCCGTCGCTCCGGACACGGCCCGGGCGAGCGCGAGCGCGTCCTGGACGACGCGCGCGCCGTCCAGGCGGCGGGCGCCTTCGCCGTCGTGCTCGAGTGCATCCCTCTCGACCTCGCCGGCGAGATCACGGCCGAGCTCACCATCCCGACCATCGGGATCGGCGCGGGCGCGCGCTGCGACGGCCAGGTACTCGTCCTGCACGACCTCCTCGGCCTCTCGACCGACTGGACGCCCCGCTTCGCCAAGCGCTACGCGGAGCTCGGCCGCGAGGTGCTGCGCGCCGCGGGCGAGTACGTGGCGGAGGTGAAGGTCGGCCGCTTCCCGACCGAGGCGCAGGCCTTCGCGCCGCAGGCGGCGAGGGCGGGGTGATGCAGACCCTCCGCGATCCGCGCGCCATGCAGGCGTGGGCGGAGGCGATGCGCGCGCGGGGCGAGCGCATCGCGCTCGTGCCCACCATGGGTGCGCTCCACGAGGGGCACGTCGCCCTCATCGCCGAGGCGCGGCGGCGGGCGAAGCGCGTCGTCGTCTCGATCTTCGTGAACCCGATCCAGTTCGACCGCCGCGAGGACCTCGAGCGCTACCCGCGCACGCTCGAGGAGGACGCGGCCCGCTGCGCGGCGGCGGGCGTGGACGCGATCTACGCCCCGAGCCCGGGCGTGATGTACCCGGAAGGCTTCCAGACCGCCGTCGAGGTGGCCGCGCTCTCCACGCCGCTGTGCGGGAAGGTGCGGCCGGGCCACTTTCGCGGCGTCACCACCGTGGTGACGAAGCTCCTTCACGCCGTGCGCCCGCACGTTGCCGTGTTCGGCGAGAAGGACTGGCAGCAGCTCGCCGTCGTGCGGCGGATGGCGGCGGACCTGGACTTCGGCATCGAGATCGTGGGCGTGCCCACGGTGCGCGAGGCGGACGGGCTCGCGCTCTCGAGCCGGAACCGCCGCCTCGCGCCCGCGGAGCGGGAGGCCGCGCGCTGCGTGCCGCGCGCGCTGGATGCGGCGGCGGCCATGGTGGCGACGGGCGAGACCCGGCCGGCGATGATCGTCGGCCGCGTGGCGATGGAGATCGCCGCCTGCCCGCGCGCGCGGCTCGAGTACGCGGAAGTGCGCGATCCCGAGACGCTGGAGGAGGTGGAGGAGGTGGCGGCGCCGGCGCTGCTCGGCGTTGCGGTGTGGATGGGCGACGTGCGGCTGATCGACAACCGACTGCTCGTGCCGGCGGAGGTCGAGGGGGAGAGCGCTCGAGCAGCGCGCGGCGGATGCCGCGCGGGAGTTGAGCCGGGGGGAGCGGCCGCGCGCAGCCCGGGTAGCGGGCGAGCACTGGACGGGCCCCCGGGATCGTCTGGAGGACAGGACCGATGATGCGCAAGATGCTGCGGGCCAAGATCCACCGCGCCACCGTGATGCAGGCAGACGTCGACTACGAGGGCTCGATCACCATCGACCGCCGCCTGATGGAGGCGACCGACCTGCTCCCCCACGAGGCGGTCTCGGTCTGGAACGTGACCAACGGCAGCCGCTTCGAGACCTACGCGGTCGAGGGCCCGCCCGACTCGGGCGTCATCTGCGTGAACGGCGCCGCGGCGCACCTCGTCCGTCCCGGCGACCTCGTCATCATCGCCGCCTTCACCTGGCTCGAGGAGGAGGCGGCGCGTGCGCACCAGCCCAGGGTCGTGTTCGTCGACGAGCGCAATCGCATTCGCGACCGCCGGGCCGAGGTGCCCGGGCCGATGAGGGCGGCCGGGTGACGAAGGAGGCCCGCGAACGGGACATCACGCAGAACCGCCGGGCCTTTCACGACTATCACATCCTCGAGCGCTTCGAGGCCGGCCTGGTGCTGACCGGCAGCGAGGTCAAGTCGCTGCGCGACCACCGCGCGCACCTGAAGGACGCGTATGCCCGCTTCTTCGGCGACGAGCTCTTCCTGGTGGGCTCGCACATCAGTCCCTACGGGCCGGCGAGCCAGTTCGGCCACGACCCGGTGCGGACGCGGAAGCTGCTGATGCACCGCAAGGAGCTCGAGCGCCTGCGCGGCAGGGTGCAGGAGCGCGGCCTCACGCTCGTCCCGCTCCGCCTCTACTGGTCGAAGGGCAGGGCGAAGGCGGAGCTGGGACTGGCGCAGGGGAAGAAGCTCCACGACAAGCGCGCCGCGATCCGCGAGCGCATGGAGCGGCGCGAGGTCGATCGAGCGATGGCGCGCGGGCGGCAGAGGCGCTGATGCGCGCCGTGTGGGATCCGGCGGGGGAGATCCTCAAACCTGCCGACCCATCGGCTTCGGCGGGCCCGACCCGCGGACGGCGACATCGGCGACCTCCCCGGGGCCTCCCTCCCCACCTCCCGTGTGCCGATTTTCCCGGGATGGCGCGGCGCTCGTCCAGCTCCAGCCGACCCGGTTGCAGGCGAGCCGGCCCGTCCCTACTATTGACCCGTTGATTTGAGGGGGCGATCTGGGTTCGACGGGGGTGAGAAAGCGAGAGCTGCGTGCCGGGGGTCCTGTTCACCCCGCAACCCGAGCAGGGCTGCTTAACTGCAGACGACAACTACGCACTGGCTGCCTAATTAGGCCGCCACGCTCGACCTGCCTGCGCCCGTAGGGCGGGCTCGAGCGTCATAACTTCGGGCTGGGTCCCCGCGACCGCCGGCGGCGCGGGGGCCGAGACACAACGCCGGCTGGCCGCGCGAGATCCCGCCTGCGGGAGCGAGCGCGGCGAGAGCAAAGCGCAGGCTACGCACGTAGAGGCGATCGCGGATGCACCTTCGGACGGGGGTTCGATTCCCCCCGCCTCCACTGTCGCGACCAATTCGAACCGCCCTCCGGGGGCTCGAGCAGCTCGAGGGCCTGGAGGGCGGTTTCGGCGCGATAGAAGGGCCGGCCGACGTCCGGTCTCGTCGGGACGAGGCGGACGGGGCCCAGGACGCGTCGCAGGAGTAGGGCTGATCGCTCGGTCTGTCGCTCCAGGAGGTCCTGGAGTCGTCCGAGGCGCTCCGCGATCCACTCCATGGGCGGGGGTTCGAACATCGCGCTCATCGTGGCTTCGAGGGCAGAGAGTTCGTCGCGCAGCGCTTGGGCTGCCTGCTCCGCGTGCTCCAGCGCCTGTCCAAGCGCGCGGGTTCCCTTGCCGCCGCCGATGAAGTTGATGAAGTTCGCGATGCGACGCTCCTCGGTGCTCAGCGCCGCGCGCTTGAGCTTGATCTGCTCGGGAAGGTCCGCGTGGAGCCGTGCGATTTCGACCTTCACCCGCTCGAGCACGTACCGGATGGCTTCCGCGTCATCGAGCCGCTCGCGAACGGCAGAGAGCAGCCGCCGCTCGGTCAGCCGACGCGGGACGATGAGCTTGTTGTCGCAAGCGTTCTTGGTCGCCGCCAAGCACCCGTAGTACCCGCCTCCCTTGCCGCTCACCTGCCCCACATCGCGGCCAACGCGATCGTGCTCGCGACCCTCACCAACACGACCGTGAAGTGCGGTATCGTGGCAGTGCTGGGTGGCGCGGCCCTGCGCCGCCCCGTGCTCATCGCCACCGGTGCGATCCTGGCGGCCGCCGTCGGTACGATCCCCTGTCTATGACCCTCCCCAGGACCCTCCTCGATCGGACGGCGGCGCGTCGAAGCGCACTGGCACGAAATGGCAAGACGCAGACCGGTTCGAGGGGTATAGGTCCCCCATGCCGTCCGATGGAGGGTCGCGCCGAGGCGCGGTGCTCGATAGGCCTCCCCACAGGGAAGGCGCATCCGGAAGGCGTCGC
>VBKJ01000202.1 GCA_005879795.1 Deltaproteobacteria bacterium | reverse complement strand
GGCATGACCGGCCCGGGCGCGACCGCGTTCACCTGCACGGCGGGCGCGAGCGCCTTGGCGAGCGCCTTGGTCAGACAGATGACGCCCGCCTTGGAGACGCAGTACGGAAGGTAGTCGGCGTACGGGCGCTCGCCCGCCCAGTCGGCCAGGTTGACGATGCGGCCGCGGCCGCGGGCCCGCATCGCCCGGCCCAGGTGCCAGGCGAGGAGGAAGGGCGCCTTCAGGTTCACGTCGAGGCTCGCATCCCAGATGCCTTCGGTCAACTCGTCGAAGGACGCGCGCAGATAGTTGGAGGCGTTGTTCACGAGCACGTCCACGCCGCCCGAGCGCGCCTCGGCCTCGCGGGCGAGGCGCACCACGTCGTCGGCGCGTCCGAGGTCGGCGGGGAGCGCCAGCGCGCGCACGCCGAGCGCCTCGATCTCGCCCACGGTCGCCGCGGCCGCGTCGGCCGAGGCGTGATAGTGCACGATCACGTTGAGGCCGCGCCCCGCGAGCGCGATCGAGCGGCCGATGCGCCTGGCCGCGCCGGTCACCAGCCCCCACCGGCCCCGCAGGTCCATGGCCCGCGAGGATAGCGAAACGGGCGCGAGGACGCCACGCGCAGGGCCGAGCCTCGGGGCCTGCGATGAAGCCGCGTGGCGGAAGGGAGATTGATTGGTTGCTTGCCGGGAGGCGGGCCACGGCCGTGAGGGGATTGCGGCCCATCGCCGCGGACGGCACCTTTCGAATGATGCACTCAGCCCCGGCGCGCGCGCTGGCCACTCCCACGTCAAGAAAAGGATGCGCCAGATCGCAGACCCTCTGGGTCTCACCGAGCGCGAAGCCGGTAAATTGCAGCACGTGGTCGGCGCAGTCCAGCGCGAGCTGCGCCTCGAGATCGTTGGCTGGCCGGACCCCGGCCCACCGGGCGCGTGCGCCTGATCCCGGGTCGAGCACGGGTGCGATCACGCCTGCAGCGCGCACCTGATCCCCTCACGAATCGGACTCGCTACCTTACGTCCCCGCCGGTGCCCCCCTGAAATGGGGATTGAGACCCCACATGCTTGCGCACTATCAAGGGCATGCGGCTTTTGATCCCCCGGACTGGTTCCCCTCTCGGTTTCGATTGCCTCCGCGGCAGCGCCTCCCGGCGCGGGTACCGATGTCGAAGCAGGACGCCGACAACTGGGCGCAGGTCTGCGCCCGTACGCTCACCGCGAGGTCAGTCCCGCCCGAGCCTCACGATGCCTTCGGCCGGGTGGTGCGCGCGAAGTTCCCGTGCATCGTGATCGTTGCCACACTCACCCTTGCGGCGAGCCGCGTCGAGGCCCACCACTGGGACTGGGCCTACGCGAACCAGGGCCACGCCATGCCGGTCGAGAGCTGGGAGCTCTCGTCGGCCGAGTGCCAGGCGTGCGTCGCGCAGACGTCGGGCGCGGCGCCCGACTCGGCGGCCTTCCAGCAGTGCATCAATGGCCAGATCGCCGCCGCCGTGGGCGATCCCACGAAGACCTGGTGCAAGCCGCAGCCGCTGATCTCGCGGCCCCCGAACCCGGACCCGGCAGCCTGCCTGCCCGGGGATGAAATCACCAGCGAGGCGGACTTCCAGGGGGCGACCGGTCAGTGCCTTCCGAACTTCACGGACAAGATGGCCGCGATCAGCGACCCCGCGGGGCGGTACTCCAAGGCGAGCTGCTGCCTGCGGTACGAGATCGGCCCGCATCAGGTGGCGCTCGGCAGGCAGCCCTGGCGCGGCTACCAGCTCACCTTCGGCCCGTACCTGATGAGGCAGGGCGTCAACGACGAGTTCTCGATCGGGTACGCGATGCTGCCGAACGACGCGAACCTCGATGCCGACACGAGCGCGGCGGGCTCACCGCAGACCTACGAATACATGATCGGCTTCGAGTTCTGGCAATTCAAAGGAAGCCACCACTTCATCATGGACGACCTGCTCGGGCCGTACAACGATCCCGCCCGCCCGCGCGGCAGCTGCAGCGCGGCCGACGTCTGCGACCCGGCGGACAGCCCCGATGTCTGCGCGCAGAAGACGGCCGACTGCCAGGCCTTCCAGAGTCTTCCGAGCACGTGCCCCGCGAGCGGCGCGAACGTCGATCCGAGCCAGAACGATGCGAACAGCGCCGCATGTCATTCGACCATGCAAGGCTTTCCCCTCGCCGGGACGCCGGGCCCGAGCTACTTCCCCGTTCCTTATCCCGACGGCGTCGGGATCAAGATCGCCCGCGACCACATTTTCCGCATGACGCACCACCTCCAGCACTGGTTCGATCCTCAGCACGCGCAGGTGTGGATCAACGTCTATACCTTGCCGGCGAAACGGCGGGACCACCGCGGGGGATGTGACGCACGGCTCGTCGAGAGCGTGGCCAAGGAAGCCCACGTCTTCTTCGACGGCTCGGCATCGGCCTTCCTCATACCACCTCACACCATCGGCCAGGCCCAGGGGCTCTGGGTCACGCCGCGAAACAGCGAGCTCTATGGGCTCACGTTCCACAGTCACAAGCGCAGTCTCCTTGCCTACGCCGACCTCGTCGGCGTCGACGGCAACCCGAAGGCGCTGCCGGTTCGCACCTACAAATACTCGCATCCGTATTGCGGAGGTTTCTCGGGCTGTATCGACGGCGACCTCTCGACCTGCGACCTGAGCCGGCCCCCGATGCACCTGTACGAGAGCACGGACTGGTCCGACCACGAGCAGTGCCCGTACTGGCGAGAGGACGCCGACGCGAACGGCAACTCCGACAACGACACCGAAGGAGCGATCCTCATCAAGCAGGGCGAGGGCATCCGCTACGAGTGCTGGGTCAACAACGGCGTGCTCCCCTTCCAGGCGCTGGTCGGCGCGGGGCTGATGTCCGAGCAGGAAGCCGAGGAGCAGGCGAGGCTGCGGCCCTACAACCTGGCGGCGCAGAGCGTACCGCTTCAGCCCCACGATGCCTTCGGGCGCGTCGTGCGCGGGAAGTTCTCCTGCGAGGAGATTCCCGGCGTCGTCCCCGGATTCCCGGCCGCCGGCGCCCTCGGCTACTACGGCAACCTCCCCTGTCTCCCCGACGTCCTGAAGGGCCTCGACCCGAGCGAGGACCTGCTCACCGCCGAGCGTGCCGAAGCCGTGGGCGTTGGCGGCGTGGCCGCCGAGTGCGACCCGACGGCGCGGTGGCATCAGTTCTGTAATCCGGAGGGGTACTGCTCGCCTTCGTCCCCCCCGTTCGAGGGCAACTACACGGGCAAGTGCGTCCCCGCCAACATCGGCTTCGCCGAGACCGAGGACGACGAGATGTGCATTCTCCTCGGCCTCTACGCATTCACGGACGACGATCTGGTGCCGAGCCCGATCGACCGCCTCCCGACCGACGTCGGGCGCTAGGAGTATGCGCATGCGTAATCCGGGAGACTTCGTTTCGCTCGTGATCACGGGCGTGCTCGCGACCGCGCTGAGCGCGCAGGCGGGCGCGCGCGTCATCGTCTCGACGACGCTCAACAGCACCCTCGAGATCTTCGACGCCGACTCCCTTGCCGAGCTTCAGCCGCCCGTACCGAGCAAGGGCGGCGGACCGGTGCGCCTGTGGGTGCAGAGGTTCGATTGGAAGGAATACCTCTTCGCCGCGAATCACGGCGCCGCGCTCGGCTCGCTCGGCGTCTTCGATCTCTCGGGCGAGCAGGTCGCGGAGCTCCCGCTGTCGCCATTTCCGGCGCGCGCCGGCTCGGTCGGCGTCGCGGCGGGTGAGCTGACCGTCGGGCCGACGCGGGTGCCGGTCGTGTTCGTCACCAACACGCAGTCGGCGGTGACCGCAGTCGCGGGCTTCGGCTGTTCGCTCCCGAACGGGAGCGTGACGGCGTACGACGCGAGCGCGCTGTCCACGGTCGGTCGTCTCAACGAGATCGGAACGGTCTTTCTCTCCGCGCCCGTCCCCTACGCGGTGTCGGTGGATCCAGCGGGAGCGCGCGCGTTCGCCAGCACGAACTGCGGCGATCGGCTCAACACGCTGACGGTCACACGCTCCGAATCGTGCGGCAGCGGCCTGGCGCTCACCAAGACCGCGACCCGCTCCACCGGACCGAATCCCGACGGGACGATCTGGGACGCCGCCCGCGGCCTCAACTACACGGCCAACATCGTCGGCGAGAGCCTGAGCGTGCACGACGGGGAGTCGCACGACGCGCTGCTCACCGTCGGTCTCCCGGGCGCCGGCCCGATCGACGTGACGCTCGGCGACAGCCCGGCCGGACATCACTGGGTGATCACGGCCAACGGCAGCGACGACAGCGTGAGCCTGATCGATCGCGACCTCATTGTGGAGTGCATCTATGGCGTCCCGCCGACCTGCCTCCCTCCGGAGGTGCTCCGCGTCCCGACGGCGGTTCCCGGCGGGGCGCCCGAAGGCGTGGCGTACGACGCCGCCACGAACCGCATCTTCGTCGTGAACAAGTTCCCGCTGGGCTCGCCGTCGCTCTCGGTGATCCAGATCGCCGAACCGGCGGACGGGCCGCCGAGCGGCGCGGACATCGGGGAAATTCCACTCACGGCGGCGGGCGCCGGTGCGCCGCTGCCGGCGTTCATCGCCTTCGACGTGGTGGTGCAGGCGCGTTAGCGATGCAGAAACAACGACGAGGACGGTTGGCAGCGATCGCGGCCGCAGTGGTGCCGCTGGTTGCGACCCGCGGACGCGCCCACATGGCGCGCATGTTCGTGAGCTCGCAGGCCCCGCACACGCTGGCGGGCAACAAGCAGTTCTCCTGGAAGGTTCGCTGGGCGGCGCCCGATCCGGGCGCCCGCCCGGTCACGTTCTATCTCGCCGGAAACGTCGTCAACGGGAACTGCCGGCCGGACCCGGGTGACCTCTGGTCGGTCGCCTCGGGCCTCGTCGTCGCGCAGGCGGGCGCGTGAAGAAGGTCGCATAGACAGATAGGGAGGGCGAAATGCCGAAGCGTTTGAAGGACCTGATGGAAGAATCGCTGACCGATCGCCTGCCGATCGACGTCCTGCCGGTCTCGAACGAGGAGTTCATCCCGCCCGAGCCGACGCGGGAGCAGCACGCGATCATGAAGATCGCCCGCGAGGACTGCGAGGCGACCGCCCGCAAGCTCGGGATGTCGCGGCGCAAGTTCCTGCAGACGGGCGCCGCGTATGCGATCTGCCTGGCGGCGATCAACAAGGTGATGGGCACGCGCGGCGGCTACTACGCCTGGGCCCAGGACAGCTGCGGGCTGCACGCCCCGATCGGCACGCGCGGGGAGCCGACCTACTTCGACCTCGCGTATCCCGGCTCCCAGCTCAACAACCTGCCCGGCGAGTTCATCATGGACCTCCAGACGCACCACGTGGTCCCGAGCGCCCAGTGGTACACGGAGAACACCGGCGAGGCGGCGTTCTTCCTGGTCGCCTGGAGCCAGGCGAACTGCGGGGAGCTCGACCGCAACGAGTGCCTGAGCCGCTTCCACTACCTGAAGGAGCTCATGCTCGACAGCGCGACCGACGTCACCATCCTGTCCGCCGTCCCCTGGAAACCGGACGGCCAGCCCCTGCCCCTCTCCGAATCAATCAACACGGCCGAGATCGTGCGCACGCTCGCCGGCGGCACGCGGCGCACGTTCTGCCACAAGTTCGTGATGCCGAATCGCGGCTCACTCGGAGACAACAGCGACCAGCTGCTCACGGAGCCCGTCTTCTTCCAGGAGGAGATGGACCTGATGACCGCCGCCGCCGCGCAGTACGGCCAGAACGACGGCTATCTCCGCGCCTGGAAGATCTACACGCCCTGGGGCGACGTGCCGAACACGAGCGGCTGGTGGCTCGACGACTCCTTCGGTCTCAAGTTCATCCAGCACGTGAAGGATCTCGCGGACACGTACGGGATGCCGCCCCTCATCTGCGCCCACAAGGGCTTCGCGCTGCCCAGCTTCGATCAGGAGAAGGCGGCCACGCGCGACGTCGGCGTGGTGGCGCCGATGTTCTGGGACCTCAGGAGCAACACCGGCGTGATCTTCATCATCTACCACTCGGGCTACGACGGGGACAGCGTCGGCCTCGGCGGACCGTTCAACCAGGGGACGAGCTCCAAGGGGCCCTACCCCGGCGAGACCGCGGCGCCCTCCACCAGCCGCGGCGTCGACAACTTCATCACCGCGCTGCGCGAGAACGGCTGGTCGGCGCGCCACTTCGCGCCCGGCGGGAGCCCCGGGACGCCGCTGGCGGCGGGCGAGGCGCCGGCCAGCGCGCGGCACGCCAACGTGCCCAACGTCTACGCCGAGCTCGGCTCGGTGTGGGGCTCGGTCGTCGGCAATCCCACGCGCGCGAGCTGGCTTCTCAGCAAGCTCATCTACTGGGTCGGGCCGAAGCGGGTGGTGTGGGGCACCGACGCCCTGTGGGGCGGATCGCCGCAGGGGCTGATCGAAGCGCTGCGCGCCTTCCAGATGTCGGACGAAGCCAGGGCCACCTACAACCTGCCGTGGGGCCTCGACGGCGACGTCGACCAGCCGACCCGCCGCGCCAGCAAACCGTGGAGGAGCATCCGCAACGGCATCCTCGGGCGGAACGCCGCCGAGCCGTACCGGATCGATCCGGACCTGACCCTGGCCGCGATCAGCTGCGACGACGTCCAGACGATACGTGACCAGTACATCCTGAGCCCGATCGCGCGCAACGAGGTCCACGGCCCGCGTACGCGGCGCGAGCTCTTCGCGGCGCTGCGCAAGGATCCGTGGCACCGGGGCGCGATGCTCGCGCAGAACGAGAAGGGTTTTCTCAAGAAAATCTCGTAGCGGGGGAACGACGATGACGCTGACAACGACGATGAAGGTGGGAGCGGCGGTGGCGGCGCTGCTGATCGGCGTCACCACCGTCAGGGCGGACTACCACACTCACCCCGAGCTCAAGCCGAGCAACCGGTGCGGGACGGCGCTGCAGAAGAATCCGCTCCCCAATCCGGGGAACATCGAGTCGCTGGAGAACTACACCACCGACTGCCAGCCGCTCTACTGGGATCTGCCGGCGACGGTGCAGCTCCACGTGCCCGTGCGCGCCGCGTACGATCCCATCACCGGCTTCCTCCACGGCCCCGTCGACCGGCCGCCGCCGCTCTACACCGACGGCGTCGACGGGTTCGACGAGCCCGGAGGGGGCCTCACCCAGCTCTGCCCGGACGTGCCCAACCCGATCACCGAGCGAGCGCGCGGCTGCGATACCGTGGGGGGTATCGATCACCAGGTCCCATGGTGGGCGCCGGCGGGTCAGGACACGGACGGGACCAACCTCTACACCGTCGAATGCCGGAGGGGCGTGCGCGTCCACTACGGTCCGTGGCAGGTCGGCACCGACCCCGCGATCTACGACCGGGTCGCCGAGGCGATCGTCCGCTTCGAGAACACCGCTCAGCTGAACGACGACAACGTCGCGCTCGCCAATCGCCGCGAGTGGAACGTCGCCTCCGAGTTCTACAACCACTTCGGCAGCCACCACGGCACCTGCTGGAACCCGGGCGTGGGCTTCCAGGGGACGGGGCAGCTGCAGGGCGCGAACCCCTGCAACAACCCCGACGACACCGCGACGGCCTCGAGCTACGACCAGTGCGGGACGAACGGCAACCCGCCGCCGCCCGGCAGCTATCAGTCGGGCGCCGAGACGTGTCCCGGCAGCGACCCGCGCTTCCACTGCTCGGTCTACAACGGCTACAACCAGCAGTTCCGCAACGCCACGCAGTACCCGGGCCGCCTCTTCGTCGACCTGCCCACCGGCCGCGCGGTGTACAACCTCGAAGACCAGCTCTGGGCCTGCGACCACCACGTCGTCTCTGAGCTGCCGATCGGCTACCAGGGCAACACCACCTTCCGGAACTTCCGCAACCAGACGGGCGGGCTGATCGCCCAGCACGCGGAGGACGGCTGGCCCGCGCCGGGCACGACGCCGATCGGCGGGACCGTCGGCGAGATGATCATCCAGCTCTTCTCGGCGCCGGTCGCCGACGGCAGCTACAAGCCGATCAGCGTCGGCTTCGACGTCGTCGCGAACGTCGCCACCACGTTCTTCCCGCCGTACACGATCGGGAACACGGGCAGCGTCTGGTACGCGCCCTACGATCTCGCGATCGGCATCCTCGCCATCCACAGCCACAAGCGGACGGTGAAGGGGACGATCGACATCCTCCCGGCCAACCCGATCCGCACCGGCGGGCTGAGCCCGGAGGAGGCGGGCGGCGGCACCAGGCCCCAGGAGTGCGGCGTGAGCCAGAACGGCCTCCCGCCGGAGCACATCTACGCCGACTGGCACTGGGACGATCCTCCCGTCTGCCGCTACTACAAAGAGCCGGACGGTCCGCTGATCCTGCACAAGGGTGACGCCCTCGCGACCCACTGCATTCACAACAACGGCGTCATCCAGACCGAGCAGGCGCCGGAGCCCTTCCGGACGATGATCCGCGACGGCGTCGTCGGGGACGAGGTGCTCTTCGGCGAGCAGAAGGACGATCTCGGGATCAAGCAGCTGATCTACCGCGTCCGCTACGGATGCGAGGAGTTTCCGGGCATACCTCCGGGTTCTATCGGATCGCCCGCCCAGGTGTGCCCGCCGAACCCCGCAACGGATCCGCCGGGCTGCGCGCTGGGACAGGAGCCCGACTGCCATCCGGTCGACGGCCCGTATCCCAACCCCGCCATCTGCACGAGGGGAACGGGCAACTGCGTCCCGGCGAACATCGTCTTCGCCAACGTGGCCGAGGACGAGATGTGCATCGGCGTGGTGATGTACTGGCCCCTCGACCCGATCCTCAACTCGGACGGCTCGCTCAACCAGCAGGCGATCCAGGACTTCCAGTCGGACCCGACCAACTTCAAGTACGGGACACCCGGACGGCTGCCCAAGTCGCCGAGCGACATCGGCTACTGCTCGGGCTGCGGACCGGGTCTCTAACGGGGGAGCCATGAAATCCGTCCTGCGAAAAATCGTCGGATGCGCGGCGGGCGTCGCGCTCGCCCTGCTCGGGCTCCATTCCGAGGCCCGCGCACATGGCTGCTCCTCGGCGTCGGCCTGGGAAGGGATCGCCCCCATTCTCGAGCAGTCCTGCTTCGCGGGCTGTCACGGCAGCAGCGGCAACGGCGGCATGCCCGTCAGCTACAACACGGAGGACGGCTGGTACGCGGCCCTGGTCAACCGCTCGCCGGTCAACACGGCCGCCGGCGGCGTCGGCAAGTTGCGCGTCGATCCCAAGCGGGCCTGGAACAGCTACCTGGTCGACAAGCTGACGGGCGATCTCAAGTTCGGCGAAGGGAACCCGATGCCGAACCTGAGCACCGGCTACCTCTACCAGTGCCCGGGCGGGGTCCAGAAGATCAAGGCGTGGATCATCGCCGGCGCGGCTCGCTGCGGCGCCGTGGCCGGCGATCCTTCGCCCGACGCCGCGCTGGTCGTCTGTGACCTGAACCAGCCGACGCTCTCCCCCCCGGCGCCGCCCGCCGACGGCGTCCAGCTCGCGGGCACGACCTTCACCGTCGCTCGTCCGGCGCGGGTAGGGACGCAGGTGACGACGCTCGCAGTGGGAACCGCGCCCACCTGCGACAACACCCAGCAGCCCTGCTTCATCACCGGAATCGACATCACGGCGTCGGCCGGAACCGCGTACGTGACGGTGGCGCGCGCGGGCGAAGCGGTGCCGATCGCCGTGGCGCGCGGCACGAGCCTCTCCCTGACGCTCGGCGACGTCGATGCGGGAGTGCCGATCGCGCCGAACCAGCAGCTCGATATCCGGCAGTGGATCCGAAACGACTACTGGGTGGGCCCGGCTCCCTACACGAACACCACCACGGGATCCGTCTACGTGGACGTGCACCTGGCGTCATCGGTGACGAACCAGGCGCAGCCGCTGCGCGACGACACGGGTAGCCAGGCGCTCTCCGTGCCACCGGAGAGCTACGGCGCGACCGGCGGCGTGTGGCGCCCGGCATCACCCCGCGCCGGCGCCAAAGTCGGCATCTGGGCCGACCCGAGGGCGCTCGAGACCGAGCTGCTCGATGCCGCCGGACAGACGCTCGCCGACGGCACCACCGTCGCGCAGGGTTATACCATCGTTGCGGGCGGTCCCATCGGCTACCGATGCATGCACGCCAACGGATGGGTTCCGAATGCCGCAGCGTCGGTCGGCTCGAACGGCTCCAACTGGATGCTGAACGACCTGACCGGGCCGGTCGACTTCAGCGCGCCGCTCAAGTGGGGGTGCGAGGAGACGGCCAATGTTCCCTCTGGCCTGCCGGCGGCCGCCTGCGGCGCCCCGGCGACGTTCTGCGCCAGCTCGAGCGAATCCACCTACAGCACCAACGATTGCGCGGCCGTCGCCGGGACGCACCGGTGCCGGCCCGCCAACCTCGTCTCCGGCGACGGCGTGGACGACGGGCGGTGCGGCCTGGTGGGGCTCGCCTGGTGAGGGCGGGCCGATGAAGAGGCTATTGAATGAGGGGTGACCCATGAGCCGAACGACTTCGCTGCTGCTCGGTGTCGTGGCCGTCGGCCTTGCGCTGGCGCCATTCGCCTCGGGGTACTCGACCGGCATCACCGGCGTCGCCCGGCCGAGCCAGGGCTGCACGTGCCACGGTTTCGCCGGAGTGACCCCGAACACGACGACTGACGTTTCGGTGGTGGGGCTGCCGGATGCGTACGTCCCCGGGACCACCTATCACCTCCAGGCCTGGGTGCGGGGCGTCGCCCTTCCCGCACCGCGCTTCGCAGGATTCGACCTCGAGGCCACGGCCGGCGCGCTTCAAGCCCTCGACGCGAGCGCGTGGGTGAGCGGGGTCGACGGCCAGGCGACGCATTCGACACCGAAGCCGATCGGCCTCGTCGGCGCCACCGGCGTCGGCAGCTCGTGGGACATCGACTGGGTCGCGCCGGATCCCGGGGTGGGGCCCGTGACGTTCTACCTCGCCGGCAACGTCGTCAACGGCATCGGTCTCCAGACCAATGCGGATCAGGGCGACTTCTGGTCCGTCGCCAATCCGGGCTTCCTGGTCGCTCAGGCGCAGATCGACGTGACGACCACGACCACCCCGCCGCCGACCACCACCACCACCACCACCACCACCCTCACCACGCGGGGGTGTGGAACAAGCCCCCAGGTCACGACGACGACGCTCGCGGGCAGCTGGCCGCGCCGCTTCTTCGACGCGCAGAATACCGCCAACGTCGGCGACGATCCGAGGCTGACGCCGGCGAACGCGCCCGATCTCACGTTGCTGGCGAGGCTCCTCGCGGACGGCCCCCCGACCTTCGGCGTGACCGTCGTCAACCACACGCCCGTGGTCGGCGACCAGCTGGTGTTCTTTGGCGACATGGTTGGCTGGTTCTATGTCTACGACGTGAGCGGCCTCGACGCCTCGCCGCCCGCGCCGCCACGCCTGCTCGCGCGGATCGCGACCCACACCGCCGGCCCGGTGGGCAGCGCGCTCGGCACCTACACCGGCGTGCAGGCGACGCCGAACCTGGCGCTGGTGACGAACCCGGCGACCGGCCTGGACGAGAAGCGCCTCTACTTCGGCGTGGATCGCGTCGACAAGACGCTCTGGTGCCTAAACGTGGACAAGATCATCGCCGACCGGAGCGCCATCCCGAGCGGCGCGCTCTGCGAGGACACGTGTGAATGCAACGTCAAAGGCAACTGCCCGGCGGACCCGCCCGGCTGCACGCGCGACGCGCCGAGCGCCTGCCAGGCCTATTTCTGTGACGGGCCCTGGCCGATGTCGCTCGGGTCGCCCGAGCCGCCCATCGATCTCGGCGGCGACCGCAATACGCTCAACGGCTCGCCGCTCTTCGCCGCGGACATGCCCTTCTCGACCGGCCCGCGGGACGTGCTCTACGTCCCATCGACCGGCCTCGACTGCTCGAACGGCCAGTTCTACGCGATCGATGCGTTCACGGGCGAGAAGCTCTGGACCTTCGATCCGGTCGTCAACGGCGACGGCCTCGGCGGCGTCATCTGGACGGCGCCTGCCATGAGCAGGGACCGGACCGGGCTCTACCTGACGGTCGGAGACTGCGTCCAGAAGCCGCAGATGGGCGAGCTGGCGGAGTCGCTGGTCGCGCTCGATCCGATCACCGGCGCGCGGCAGTGGTGGCACCAGCGCCGTCTGGTCGACGTCGCGGACCTCGACATCGGCAACTCGCCGACAGTCGTCGACGTCGACGGAGCCGGCAGCTGCCACCTGATCGTCAGCATCGACAAGGACAGCTGCATCTACGGGTTCCCCCAGCAGCCCGACGTGCCGCAGGTCGGCGACCTCGACTTCGATCCGCTGCGCGTCGGCCAGCAGCGGCTCCTCTGGCGGACCTGCTTCGCCTACGGCAGCCTGGGCGGCGGCTTCGATGCGGCGGGCGGGGTGCTCTCCGGACGCACGCTGGCGGCCGCGGCCGCGCTCCCGTTCGGCCCGCTGGCGGGCGACGACGTGAACGCGTTCGCGATCGATGCCTGCACCGGCGCCTTCAAGTGGGCGTCGAGCACGCTCGGTGCGAGCTTCGGCGAGGGCGCCGCCGCAAGCGGCATGTTCTTCATGCCGACGGGCACCCGGCTCGACGTGGTGCGGATGGACAGTCCGATCGACGTGCCCGTGGTGGAGCCGGTGAGGACCAGCCGCAAGCCCGAGCTGCTCGCCACCGTCGCGCTGCCCGCGGCGGCGACGCCGGGCGGCGGCGGCCCGGCGATTGTCGACGGGAGGATCTACGTGCCGGTGCAGAAGGGGATCGCGATCGTCGGGGTCGACCCGACCGCGCCCGCGACCTGTCCTGAGGCGCCGTCCTGCCCGGCGCCGCGGGGGAGCGACATGTTCCACGGCCCGTACCCCGAGCCGTTCGCGCCCGGCGCGCCGGGCAATCCCGTCGTCCTGCCGCACCCGTACGACTGGATGGTCGTCGAGTGAGGCTCAGAGGATCGGCGGCTCGATGAGCAGGGTGAGCGTGACATGAGCGCCGCAGCTTCCCGGCTTCCCCCCGGGGAAGGCGCCCTCGGTGGCGAAGTCGTAGGTGACGAGGTGCCCCGCCGTGATCGCCGGGCTGAGCCCCGCGTGTCGCGCGCCGCCCGTCGCGCTCACCTCGAGCAGCTTGCCGCGCTCCCAGCGGAAGCGGAGGCTCACGTCGCTCTTCGACTCCTCGACCGCGTCGCCCACGCCGGCGCAGCGGCAGCGCAGCTCCGGCCCGTAGCTCAGGTCGAGCGCGGCGAAGGGCGCGCGGTGCTCGACGCCTTCTCCCTGCGGAGCGCGGTAGATGCGCGTCCACCCCCGAGCGAGAAGTTCCTCGAGACCCTCGGCGCGCTCGGTCTCGGCGATCGGGTTCCACCCGCGGAGCGAGTATCGCATCGTGACCGGGGTTCGGTGGACTGGAGAAAGCTCGCTCCAGCACGGGCCCCGGCGGGGCTCGACCCAGGCGAGCAGCTGCACGAAGTCGACCCGCTCGACTCCCGGGAACCGCTCCACGAGATGCTTCGCGCGAATCGCCGGATCGGTCTGCCCGGGCATCTTTTCGCGGACTTTCCGACCCTCGAGCTCATTCCGTGCAGCCGGACCGCAGGCGGCGGCCA
This sequence comes from Deltaproteobacteria bacterium, assembly GCA_005879795.1. Taxonomy (NCBI): domain Bacteria; kingdom Pseudomonadati; phylum Myxococcota; class Myxococcia; species Deltaproteobacteria bacterium. The sequence goes on along the minus strand of VBKJ01000202.1, from coordinate 8,490 downwards.
GGGCGAGCACGACGACGAGCGGGCGCTTCATGGTTGGAGGGCCCGCGCTTCGTATCGCAGCGGCAGGTGCGGTTCAACCGTTCCGGGAGGGAGACCGTGAACGCGGAGAGTGGCCCTCGAACGGGCGTCTGGATCATCGGTGCCCGCGGAGCGGTGGCGACCACGACGATCGTGGGCGCGTGCGCCGCCGCGCGCGGTCTCTTCCCGTTGCGAGGAGTCACGACCGAGGGCCCGCGGGGCGAAGGGCTGTCGATGCCCGCAGCGTCCGCTCTCGTGTTCGGCGGTTGGGAAGTCCGGGCCGGGTCGCTGCTCGATGCCGCGACCGATCTCGCCGAGTCGGGACGAATCTTCGACCTCCGTCTGCTCGAGCCTCTTGCGGCCGACCTCGAGCAAATCGACCGGAACATCGTCGGGGGTGGCACCCGAGGCTGGCCACCCGCGTGCGGGGCGGCGGAGGGCACCGAAACGCCCGCGGAGGTCGTCGAGAAGCTCACCGGCGACATCCGAGGCTTTCGGCGGCGGCACTCCCTGGAGAGGGTCGTGGTGGTGAATCTCGCCACCACCGAGCCTGTCTTCACCACTCCGGAAGATCACCTGACGCTTGCAGCGCTCGAGGAGAGTCTCACCAGGCGTGGTGCGGCGGTCTTCCGCCCGAGCACGCTGTACGCCTGCGCTGCGATCCGCGAGGGCGCGGTGTTCGTCAACTTCGCGGCGTCGCCCGCGGCGCTCGTTCCGGCGATTCGCGAGCTGGCGGAGCGTGAGGGCGTACCCTTCGCCGGAACCGACGGCAAGACGGGCGAGACCCTGGTCAAGTCGGGGCTGGCATCGCTCTTTCGTGAGCGGGATCTCCAGGTGCTCGCCTGGCACGGCGAGAACCTGCTCGGCAATTCCGATGGCGCCGCCCTGAACGAACCCGAGGTGAAGGCCGCCAAGCTGGAGACCAAGGACGGAGTGGTCCGCGGCGTGCTCGGCTATTCCCCCGAGACCAGCGTCGACATCACCTACGTCCCCTCGCTCGGCGACTGGAAGACGGCGTGGGACCTGATCCATTTCCGGGGATTTCTCGGCACGCGCATGATGATGCAGTTCACCTGGCAGGGATGCGATTCGATCCTCGCCGCGCCGCTGGTGATCGACCTGGTACGGCTCGCGGATCTGGCGCTCCGGCGGGGCGAGAGCGGGCCCATGACCCAGGCGGCGTGCTTCTTCAAGGCGCCGGTCGGCACGCAGGAGCAGGACCTCGGCCGGCAGTATGCGATGCTCGACCGCTATCTCCGCCGCTGTCGGCTCTCGGTCCTGGCCGGCGGCCAGCGGGCTGTCTCGTGACGGCCCGCTGGCTCGCACCGCTCTGTCTGCTGCTTTCGTGTAGTCTCTGGCGGCCGCATGCAGCAGCGCATCACGAGCATCACCACGGGCCTGGAGGGCCACCGACGGCTGCGGCGAAGCCTCCCAAGCACGTCACGCTGGTGAAGATGATCTCCTGGGCGGAGCCCGCATCCTCGCCCTGCGAGACCGATCTCGAGGGCTCCGCACCCCCCGCCAGCTTCCGCCTTCGCTACACCGAGGCCGGCCGGTCGCCGACGACGATCGAAAACGACCCCGAAAAGCTCTTTGGCGCCGGCTGGGGAGTGATCACCCGCAGCGCCCGCGGCCTCGGCTTCGAGAAGGCGGGCGAATTCAGCGCGCTCGACTTCGACATCGTGGAAGAGCTCCAGTGCAAATGTGAACCGCGTGGCGCACACACCTGGAAGCACACCTCGCTGGTCAACGTGAAGCTCGACTGGACACCCGGATCGCCGCCGTCGGTCTCGGCGCGCTTGAAGGACGCCGATCGCTCGGAAGAGATCCGGCCGGTGACGATCAACGGACGGCTTCCGATGTACGAATTCCGCTTTGCTCGCCCTTACCCCGGGAAGCATGGTGGGGAGTGTGCCTCGCGTTTCCTCGTGGCGCTCGGGCTCGATCAGCCGATTGAGTGAGTTGAACCTTCGCGCGAGCATCGACGCGCTCGAGGCGAGGCTCGCTCCCCGCGTCTCCGAGGCGGCCTCGACCTGGCTCTCCACCGCCCGGACGGAGGTCGGGCGCGACGGGTCGGCGCTCGAGCGACATTTTCCGACCGCGGCTCGAAAGGCCGGGCACGCAACGCTCCTCGAGCCGCCCTCCCCCGAGGTCGTCCGGCTATTTCCCGGGGGGCCTGTGCTGAACCCATGGCGGGTGGATGAGGCCGCCCGGGTGCTCCTTCTTCTCGAGGATGCCCGGCGCGAGACTACCGACGCCCTCGCACGTGCCAATGATCTCTACTTCGTGAGCGACGGGCGCGAGCGGATCGCCGTCCTCCGAGGTCTTGCGCTGCTGCCCGAGAGCGACGCGGCGCTGCCGGCCGTCAGAGATGCCCTCCGCGCCAACGCCGCCGATCTCTTCGCGGCCGCCATCTGCGAGAACGGCTACACGTCCCGCCACCTGCCGGACGATCTCTTCAATCAGGCGGTCCTCAAGTGCGCGTTCGTCGGTCTCCACCTGGGTCGCATCGAGCGGGTCGAGGAGCGGGCGACGCCAGAGCTCACACGCATGCTCTTCGCCTACGTGACCGAGCGCGAGCACGCCGGCCGGAGCGTCGGCGCGGACCTCTGGCCGCTGATCGCGCTCCATCCGCCCCCGGGCAGCGTCGAGCGGATTCGGAACTGCCTGGCCACCGCCGCCGATCCCTGCGAGCGCCGCGTGCTCGCGGTGGCGCTCGCTCGCGGGGAGCGATAGAAGAGACGATCGTCGGGGGCCCATTCCCAAGCCGAGAACGGGTCCTGACCGCTTCTTCCGTATGAGGATATTCGAGCCCCATGCCCACATGGCCTCCCGGGTGACCGACGACTACGAGCGGATGGCGCTCGCCGGGATCGTCGCGGTCTGCGAGCCGGCCTTCTGGCAGGGCCAGCCGCGGACGTCGGTTGGAACCTTCGTCGATTACTTCGATCTGCTCCTCGGCTTCGAGCGCTACCGGGCGAGTCAGTACGGGATCCGCCACGTCTGCACGCTCGCGCTGAACCCGAAGGAGGCCAACGACGGCCGCGTCAATCAGGCGGTGATCGAAGTGCTGCCGCGCTATCTCGAAAAGGACGGCGTGGTGGCGGTCGGCGAAGTCGGCTTCGACGATCAGACGGCGACGGAAGAACGATTCTTTCGCGTGCAGATCGAGTTGGCCACGCAGCACGAGCTGCCGCTCCTCGTCCACCTTCCCCACCGTGACAAAGTGAAGGGCGTCGAGCGAACCCTGGCCATCGTGCGCGAGATGCAGGTCGCTCCCGAGCGGGTGTTGATCGATCACAACACCGAGGAGACGGTTCCGCTCGTCGTCGAGAGCGGCCACTACATCGGCTTCTCGATCTACCCCGATACCAAGATGACCGAGGAGCGCGTGGGCACGATCTTCGAGCGCTACGGCGTCGAGCGGATGATCATCAACAGCGCGGCCGACTGGGGACGGAGCGATCCGCTCAAGGTGCCGCGTACGGTCATGCATCTTCGCGCGCGAGGCTTCCCCGAGACGGCGATCGAGACGCTCGTGTGGAACAATCCGGTCGCTTTTTTCTCGCAGACGGGCAGGCTCGATCCCGGGGAGCTCGAGCAGCCGCTCGTGATCGAACGCGGCCCGTGGGAGGGGAATACGCTCCTTCGGGGCGGACAGCGCTGGTAGGCGATGCGGCTCCGCTATCCGGACGGCGGCCGCACCATCCTCACCTACTGCACCAACGTTCACGCGATCGAGGAGCTCGCGTCCGTCCTGGCGGCGCTCTCCCGTTACTGCGCCCCGGTACGGCGCCGGCTCGGCGTGCGGCGGCTCTCCCTCGGTCTCTGGCTGAGCCGCCGGAGCGCGAGCGAGCTGGTCGCCTCGCCCGACGCGCGCGCTCGGCTTCGTGAAGCGCTCGAGGCGAACGGGCTGGAGCTCGCGACCCTCAACGGCTTTCCCTACGGCGACTTTCACGCCGAGCGCGTCAAGGCGGAGGTCTATCGCCCCGACTGGGCCGACGTCCGGCGTCATCACTACACGCTCGACCTCGCCCGCATCCTCTGCGAGCTGCTCCCGGCGGACGTCGAGGAGGGAACGATCTCGACGCTGCCGCTGACCTATGCGCCGACGGCCGGGCCGTCGAGCGCGGAAGAATGCGCGACCATCCTCGCCCATCTGGCGGTCGACCTCGATCGGCTCGCCGAGCGGCATGGCCGCCGGATTCGCGTCTGTCTCGAGCCCGAGCCCGACTGCCTCGTCGAGACGAGCGACCAGGCGATCGCGTTCTTCCGCGATCACCTCCGTCCGGCCGTGCGTCGGCGGGGAGTCGATCCGGCGATCGTCGACCGGCATCTCGGCCTCTGCCTCGACGCCTGCCACCAAGCGGTCGAGTTCGAGGATCCGGACGCGGCATGGCGGAAGATCTCCGAGGCCGGTGTTCGCGTCGGCAAGGTCCAGCTCTCGTGCGCCCTCGAGGTGCCGGCGGAGGCTTCGTCGCGCGCCGAGCAACGCCTTCGTCCCTTCGACGAGATCCGCTTCCTCCACCAGGTGCGGCGCCGGGACCGGACTGGCGTGATCGAGAGGTGGACCGACCTCGCCCCCGCGCTGGCCGCCCGCGAGCGCCTCGCCGAGCCCGCCGACTGGCGAGTGCACTTTCACGCCCCACTCCACTGGGAGCCCGAGGGCCAGGGGCTCCGCACCACGGCGAAGGATCTCCTCGGGCTGATTTCCCGAGCGGCCGCCACGCGGCCGCTCCCTCATTTCGAGGTCGAGACCTACACCTGGAACGTGCTCCCGGAGTCCATACGGCCGCGCGACGACGAGACGCTCGTCGAAGGGATCGCTCGTGAGATCGAATTCGCCGTGCGCGCGCTGGCCACGTGCGGAGCGCAAAGGGAGCCGTGAAGCCGGTCCTCCTCCTCGATGTGGTGGGTCTCACGCGGGGGATGCTCGGGGCCGAGACGCCGAATCTGTCGGCGCTCGCTCGCGACGGCTTCGCGGCGGAGCTCGCCCCCGTGCTGCCCGCGGTGACCTGCTCGGCTCAGGCGACGATGCTGACGGGGAAGCTTCCGCGCGATCACGGCATCGTCGGCAACGGCTGGTATTTCCGCGAGCTCAACGAAGTGTGGCTCTGGCGGCAGTCGGGAGCGCTCATCCGGGGAGAGAAGATGTGGGACGCGGCGCGCCGGCGCGATCCCGCGCTCCGCTGCGCGAATCTCTTCTGGTGGTACAACATGAACACCACGGCCGATCTCGGGGTCACGCCGCGGCCGACGTACCCGGCCGACGGGAGCAAGCTCTTCGGCATCTACACCTATCCGCACGGCCTTCGCCTCGAGCTCGAGTCGGCGCTCGGCGCGTTTCCGTTCCACACCTTCTGGGGACCGGGGGCGGCGATCAACGCCTCGGAGTGGATCGGCCGCGCCGCGCTGCACGTGATCGAGAGGCACCGGCCGACCCTCACGCTCGTCTACCTTCCGCACCTGGACTACGACTTCCAGCGCTACGGCACCTCGGACCCCCGCGCCCGTGCCGAGGTGACGAGGATCGATCGTGTGGCAGGCGAGCTGATCGCCAAGGTGAGAGCGCGAGGCGCCGCGGTTCTCGTGGTTTCGGAATACGGAATCACCGACGCCCGTCGCCCCCTGCATCCGAACCGCGTGCTCCGCGAGGCCGGCCTCCTCTCGGCGCTCGAGACACCCCTCGGCTGGGAGCTGCTCGACTTTGGCGAGTCGCGCGCCTTCGCCGTCGCCGATCACCAGATCGCGCACGTCTACGTGAAACGTCGGGAAGATCGCGCCCGAGTGGCCGAGATCCTGGGCTCGATGAACGGCGTCGAGCGAGTGCTCGGCGATGCGGGAAAAGCGGAGTTCGGTCTCGACCACGAGCGGGCAGGAGATCTGGTCGCGGTGGCGGAGCGCGATGCCTGGTTCACCTACTACTACTGGCTCGATGACGCGCGCGCGCCCGACTTCGCGCGCACCGTCGACATACATCGCAAGCCCGGCTACGACCCCGCCGAGCTCTTCTTCGATCCCGCGCGCCCGCTGGTGAAGCTCCGCGCCGCCTGGGCGCTCGCCCGAAAGGTCCTCGGCTTCCGCTACCTCATGGACGTCATCTCGCTCGATCCGGCCATCGTCAGGGGAACCCACGGGCGGCTTCCGGAGCGCGCGGAGGAGGGCCCGGTGGCGATCTGTTCGGAGGCCCGCTTCGCGCGCGAGAAGATGGCCATGACCGACGTCTTCTCGCTCACGCTGGACCTCCTCGATCGCTAGAGTTCGGTGAGTAGTTCTTCGCCTCCATCGCCGGATCGAATCCGCGAGCCACGGGTGCACCCGCGATCACGACACTTGCCGCGGAGAGCACGGTCAACAGCCGACGGCCAGGGACGCGACGGCGCCAGCTGGTGAACCGCTCAATCCTGCCTTTCGGGGAATGGGGGCGCCGCCGAGAAGGTAGCGCGTCCGAATCCATGACGGGATCGAGCGCATGCGTCTCGATGTGCTATCGCGAGGGGCCCGCGGTAGGCAGAACGGCGACTCCGAGTTGAAGCCGTAAGGTCCCCGCTTCGGAGGTGCGACGATGCGCAGGCTCCGGATCCTGTTCGTGGTCGCGGTGGCGGTTTCCCCGGCGACGGCCAGCGCGACGTCGTTCCACACCGCCGAGTGCGAGGCGGTGTGCGCCAATCCCGATCCGAGCGTCGACCAGAACCTCTCTCCGGACCCGCGTGGCTTCGCGACGATCGCCAACGGCTACACGAGCTACTGGCAGGAGTGTCACGCCGAGACGGACGAGGTCCAGAGACCGAAGACGTGCCGCGAGTGGTGCGCGTCGCGCGAGCGCGGCAGCACGCTCCTCGAAACCTCCGGTCTCATCGGTAACTTCCTCAGCGCCGACACCTACAACAACCTCTGGCGAGCGTGGGGAGCTCTCGAGCGTCCGCCCGACTTCGACCAGCACATCGTCGAGCGCTACGGTCTTCAGCCGGCCCCGTTCCCGAACCCCTATCCACTCCCCGGCGAGGATCCCGCAACGGCGAACGGCGGCTCCGGCCAACTGCCGATGGGCCTCATCCAGACGAGGAACGCGTCGGGCCAGTACGAAGGCGGCATCGGCTTCACGTGTCTCCTCTGCCACGCGGGCCGGATCGGCGATGCCACGCCCGAGCACCCGGATCTCGGCAGCCGAATGGGCATCGGCAACACCACCTTCGACATCGAGGTCTTCTCCTACGACCTCGGCAAGGCGGGCGGGGTGCCGATTCCGTTACCGTACCCGCACAACCAGGGCCGCGGCACGATCAACGCCGTTTCCGACTTCGAGTTCCTGATGGCCGTGCGCGACTTCGGTACGCTCGACAGCACGCCCTTCGTGAAGGTGTTTCCAGCGCACGCCTCGCCCGGCGACCAGGACCCGCCGGCGTGGCACAACACGGGCTCGAGGCCGCGCGTCTACATGGACGGCGGCGTCTCCGCGGACAACACCCGCGCGCTCATGCAGTTTCTGGCGGCGAGCATCACCACCAGCACGTGCACCGACGCGAGCGCCGAGAACGCGCCCGGCTGCGGCGCCTGGATCAAGAAGCAGGAGCGCGACTTCGAAGACATCCGCACGTTCATCGAGGCGATCGAGCCGCCGGCATTCCCGCGCTCGAGCGATCCGGCGAGCCCTCGGTACATCGACGCCGCCAAGGCCGCGCACGGCGAGGAGCTCTTCCACTGCAAGAACCTCTTCGGACCCGACCTGAGCGCCGACGCCCAGGGCTGCACGCAGGAGACACCGGAGCAGAAGGCGAGCGGCGGCCTCTTCGGCAACGGGAGCTGCTCGAGCTGCCACGGAGTCTACAGCTCGACGTACGCGAGCCGCCTGCCCGACCCGAGCATGGTTGGCATCGCCGGTCGGATCGTGCCGCGGGACTTCGTTCGCACCAATCCGGGGCGCGTCGACGCTCTCGCGCGCGAGCTCCGCTGGGGCTGGGGAACGCTCTGGTTCGCCTACGCCGACAACTCGGCGAGCAACTCGCTCGACGAGGTCTGGAACGACTACGTAACCGAAGAGACGAACGGCCTCGTCTACACGCGCGAGCAGGGGCGGTGCGGATGGGTCGGCGTCTACGAGCAATCCATCGGGCAGTTCATCGGCTACGCTGCGCCGGCGCTCCACGGGGTGTGGTCGACGGCGCCCTATCTGCACAACGGCAGCGTGCCGACCGTGTACCACGTCCTCCGCTACGGGGAGCGGCCGACCTTCTGGCGCCGCCCGCTGAACACGCCGGGCACTCCGCCGGACCAGGGGTTCGACGTGAGCCTCGCGGCCTACGACTTCGCGAGGGTCGGCTGGAAGTTCGACTGCCTCCTGTCCGACGGCACACCGGTCGACACCTGCCTGACGCTCGGACCCGTCGTCGCCGCCACGGACCCGGCCATGCCGGGAAGCCAGGTGTGGCTCGCCAACCAGTCGCCGCGCCCGCTCACACAGGCCGACATCGA